>CALMRD010000070.1 GCA_937871625.1 uncultured Bacteroidales bacterium
TAGAGGAGACGCAGGGATCAGATCCCACTGTGCCTGACAGGTTTTACAGCCTTCTTGCCGAATCCATTATTGAGGTGTACCCGGGAGCCGGTGTCGTCCCGGTTCTCTTCCCGGCCACAAGCGACAATAACTACTTCCGCAATGCCGGAGTCCCGGTGTACGGGGTCATCCCCGTGCTTATCAGTCAACAACTGTTGCAGACAATACATAATTACAATGAGCGGATTCCGGTGGAGGCACTTCACTACGGAACGGAGGTGTACAGGCTTTTCCTTGAAAAGAGTATGCCGGAGACTGATAAGCCTTAGCTTGAAGGACTGTAGTACTGAGGAGGTGCAGCTTTTGTTCTCCCGGATGGTACATTAGCTGGAATCAGCCATAGATAGCAGGCAGGTTCAAACCAGGGGGGCACCTTCTGCTCACTGAGCTTCTCCAATTCAGATGATCAGCTTTAGCAGGCCAGGCATTTCAAAGACGGAGGATATTTTTCAGGTTATCACCAAGGATCATATCCTTTTCTTTTTGACTTATTTTCAGGTTGTTGACCCTTTCAATGATATGTCTCGTATTGTTCCTGCCATACGGGGTGTCAGAGCCCATGACGACCCTTTCTGGTCCAAACTCCTTCAGTGCCAGATAAATTCGTTCATCAGAGATCAGAGGCGGGCATGAAATATCGAAAAAGATATTCTCAGATGTTTTTTCCTTCATGCTTATGAAGATCTCGAGCCCGATAAGATGCCCCACAATTAAGGGAGTCTTGACAGATCCCGAGAAATCTACCAGCTCTTCCACATCCTGTTTTGAATGTAAGTGAATGAATACCGGTAATCCTTCGGTTGCTGCCAGCTCTGTTACCTCAGCGAAAACGGGTGATTTTATCCTGAAGGGGTGGCAGCTCTGGTGTAGTTTGATCCCTTTTATCTGCCACGAGCTGATCTTTGACAGGATATCATCGGCAATGTGCTCCTGCCTAAGGTTCGCCCAGTAGAACTGGATTACGCGACCTCCTGATGCTGTGGCGATCTCATACACTTCCCTGTTGCCCTGTTCGATATGCTGTTGTCTGCCTCTGCTGCGGGTAGCCTGCCGCAGGAACCTGTTTACAAGCCAGCTGAGTTCCTTGCCCGGCACCTTCACCGGTGGATCAGGCAGTGGCATGGGTCTGTCCCTCGGCGTATCGGCCGGGCAAAGAACGACCATGTCCGTCCCCGTGGCATCCAGGGTCTTAATTATAGCCGGCAGGTCCCTGTACTCGCCGCCAAGATGTGCATGTCCGTCGATGATCATAGAATTTTCTTTAACCGGGCAGATTAATGATCTGTTGAGGTTCTCAAGGTATTTCAATTTTAAAATATATAGAAGCCTCCTCAGAAATTTTTTCTCTGACAGACTAATTGGAAGATTACAGGTCGGGCAACCCCAGAATTACATTCGCCTTTTATTGCTTTGAAAATTTCTTTGCCAGATGTCCAAACTCAGATTCAATCCTGATAATGTATACTCCCTCAGGCAGACCTATTATAGGTATTTCATTAAGGTCATCATGGAGCTCCATTAGTTTAACCCCGGCCACTGACCAGATTTCAACACTGATAAGAGGAATGCCGGACTCGATTGTTAGAATGTCACATGCGGGGTTTGGGTAGACAATGATTACCTCAGCCAGTATCTCATCATCAATGGATGTCGATGATTTACAGTTGACAGAATAGGTTGTTGTTGCATCTTTTATCCATCCTGCAGGAATAGCGTTCAATTGATTCTGATTTACCTGAATACATTTTAATGGAGTGTCGGTAGTATTCAGGCTCCTGAGAATAACATTGCCTGAGACATCCAATGAGTCAAGCATGCTGCCCTGTACATACAAGGCATCAAGTACTGCAAAATTCAAAACATTGATTGATTTCAGGGCAGTTTTTGAAATATTCAGGCTTTTAAGAGTGGTATTGGTGGCAGTTGCTTCAAATTCTGATTTATTACTATGGGAAAATTCACCGCCCTTACTTTCCGGTATAATTGGCATTATCAGGTTTGCAAGAGGATTGTCATTAATTAGTATGGATCTCAATCTAAGATTATCGGACAGATCCAGGATTGTGATCTGGTTACTATCGCAAATAAGGTCCAATAATGCGTCATTATTGTTCAGGATTAAACTTTCTATCTGATTATTACCGCAATACAAGCCCCCAAGTAGAGTGTTCCCGCCAACAACCAGAGATGTAAGCTTATTATTCCTACATACAAGATCTACCAATGCAGTAACACTGCCAATATCCAATTCCGGTAACTGATTATGACTGCAATCCAAAAGCCATATTTTAGGATTATTGTCCAAATCAAGATTTGTAAGCTGATTTTGCTGGCATTCCAACCGTTGTAGATTTGTATTGTTACTCACCACCAGCTCTGTAAGGTTATTATATGAGCAATTCAATTCTACCAATGCGCCTCCGCTTACATCAAGTTGTGTCAATTGCAATTGATTAGCACCGCAGTCCAGGTGGGTCAGGGAGGTGTTCATACTAAAATCCAGACCGGTAATCTGGTTCCCCCGGCAATCCAGTGTTTTCAAGGCAAGATTTTGGCTCACATCCAGGTTTTGAAGCAGGTTCGAACGGCACGATAAAACTGCCAGGCTGGGATTATTGCTAAGATCAAGTGTACTGATCTGATTGATCTGGCAATCGAGATTTTCCAGTAAAGGATTATGGCTGACATCAAGGCTCTCAATCTCATTATTTGCGCAATTCAATAAACTCAATGCA
>CALMRD010000071.1 GCA_937871625.1 uncultured Bacteroidales bacterium
CTTACATTTACATTTCAGTTCCCGAAGCTGGCGTTCATGTTTGCAGGCAATGATGATCATGTTGGCAAGTGGGAGGTTCTGGATATAGGTCTGCATCCGGCGACAATCGCTGAGAAGCCGTCAGCCTTCCATTATATCATGAGGGAGGATGTAAGGCCGATGATAGTTAAGAGGAGGAAGTTTGACCACAAGGGTACCTTCGGTCATGCTCTGGTTATTGCCGGCAGTTACGGCAAGGCCGGTGCTGCAACCCTGGCGGCCGCCGCAGCATTGCGTGCGGGGGCGGGACTGGTTACAGTTCATCTGCCGGTCTCAGCAGTCGTGCCAGTGCAGGCAGCGCTGCCAGAGGCTATGGTCTCACCTGACCCGGGAGAGAGGAATATTACAGCACTCCCGGACCTGGAGGTTTACAGTGCTGTCGGGGCAGGCCCGGGACTGGGTACAGACCCTGACACCCGACTGGTCCTTGAGAAACTTCTTGATACCGCATCCGTTCCACTCCTGCTTGATGCGGATGCACTTAACATCATGTCAATCAACAGGGAACTGCTGGATAAACTGCCACCCCGTACCGTGCTCACCCCTCACCCTGGCGAGTTCAGACGACTTGCAGGCACCTCCTGCAGTGACTACCGTCTCATGGAACAGCAGCGTGCCTTCGCAGCAAGGTATAACTGTATCGTGGTGCTCAAGGGAGCACACACCTCGGTGGCGCTGCCGGAAGGAGAGATATACTTCAACAGCACCGGTAATCCGGGTATGGCTACCGGGGGCAGCGGCGACGTTCTTACAGGGATGATTACTTCACTCCTGGCCCAGGGTTATGACCCTGCAGATGCAGCTGTTACCGGAGTATACCTGCACGGTCTTGCGGGTGACGTAGCACTCAGGATACACTCCGAAGAGTCCGTCATCGCAGGAGACATACTCATGAACATCGGGAGGGCATACCGCGAGACACAGTTCAGCAATTTCAGCATGTACCTTTAATCAAAGAAAATGACAAGAATATTTTTCCCTGCACTTATAGCATTGACGGTGCTGTCCGCTGCATGTTCGGTGCAGTCACGCAACAGCGGCAATGACATCATGGTACTTCCCCTGGGGGGAGAGGTGAAGGTCACCGAGGGGAGCATAGTATATGCTCTGCCGCTTACAATATTTGAGTTTGAGATAACGGCCACCAGGACTCTTGGAGTGCCGGGGCCCTATGCAAGCTACGCAGCTGAAATGATCGGCCTTGACAATATCATTGAGCAGGAGCATGAGTACTGGACCCTGACTGCTGTGGAAATGAATACCTTTGAAGAGCTTGATCCGGAGCAGTTTTATATAATCCAGGGCACCTCCCTGATGCAGACGAACCTGCTCTCGCTGAAAGAGAGCGGACTGGTGCTTGACATCAATCCCGAAGTCTACTCACGCTCCGGCTTTTCACAGATTGGGAATGAGGGAAGATCGACCGGCAACCTCTTTCCTGACAGGGGTGCCTATGAATACGTGGCAACCAGGACCGATACGGCTTACAGGGTGGTGAAGGCAGATACTGCATTTATCAGAGTGCCCTACCTGGTGCAGAAGAAACGTGGCATGACCGTTGCGGAAGAGGCACGTGAAGCGGCCGACCGGCTTCTTGAACTCCGGGAGGGAAGGCATATGATTCTCACGGGTGAAACCAATGTCTTTCCGCAGGACGGAGCCGCCATTGACGAGATTAACAGGCTCGACAGGGAGTATACGGCGCTCTTTGCCGGCAAGACCTTTACCGATACAAAAGTGTACCACATATGGCTGACGCCCGAGCCATCGATGGCAGGTGTCAAAACTACCGTCTTTAATTTCTCCGCCGCTGAGGGAGTAGTGCCTGCAGGCAGTACAGGAGGCGTCCCGGTTCAGATTGAGATGGTGCCCTCCGGAAAGACAAAGGAGCTGAAGCTTGTCGTGCGTCCGGTGACATCCCAGAAGGAACTGACAGTCCGGGACAGGCTCTACTACAGGGTCCCGGACGTGGCTGAGATCAGGGTGAGTGCAGGTGAGGAGACGCTCTGCACAACCAGGAAACTGGTGTACCAGTTCGGCACTACAGTAACACTGCCCTCAAATTTTATAATAGGCAAATAATTCCGGTCGGCAGTCAGCAGTCCACAATCGGCAGTCGTTTAAGTGACTAAGGACTGAATACTGCTGACTGAAGACTGAGGACTGAGGACTGATTTATATTCCTTTATCCAGAACCTCGAAAAAGGCCTTTTCACGTTTTGCTATGTGAAAGTTATCAGCTATCCGCTGCCGTGCTTTCAGGCCCAGCTCGTGGCGCTTCTGGCTGTCGGTGCCAACTATCTCCTCAAATCTTTTTATGAGATATTCCCGCTCTGAGCTCTCCATCACGAATCCAGTCTCCCCAATGATCTCCGGCACAGGACCCACCGATGATCCGACAGGTATGCAGCGGCACAGCATAGCCTCGCCCAGGGCATTCGGGAACCCCTCCGAGACAGATAGCTGCAAAACAAACTGGCTTTCACAGAGCAGTGCCATAAATTGTTCCTGTGGCATGAAGGGACGAATGACAACATTGTCGGGAAGAGGCCCCAGATCACGTGCAACAGTGTCAGATATGCCTACGATTGTGAACGTACATTTGCTGAACTGCTCTGCCATCAGGAGTACCCGATCAATACCCTTTACCTTTACCCTCGTCATGTTGGTGACGGGAGCGACCACAATGAAGCTGTCAGCTATCTTGCGGTATTGCTCGCAAACGAAGAAGTCCGGATCGAAGCCGTTGTTTATCACCCTGTAAGGGGTTGTGATGCCGGGAAAGAAGAACCTGTATCCCTGTACCGGGTAATCCGCCGGTTCATGGTAGCTGTACCTGCTTTCGACAAGTGATCCGTGGACAGGAAGCAGCTCCGTGCAGAGCCTGAATGACCAGCTTATGAAGCACCTCATCAGCGGTTTCCGGAGACTGCCGTAGCCAAGCGAGGGAAACGAGACGCAGTCCGTGCCTCCCGGGATAAGATATACAGGTATGCCTGTAACCTTGCCGGCAAGCGCCGGCAGCAGCGACCAATATCCGCCAAACATGACGAATACCGCTACGGAACCCCGGAGATTACGGCACAGAAAGAGGATCTGCCTTATGAAATTAAATGGCG
>CALMRD010000072.1 GCA_937871625.1 uncultured Bacteroidales bacterium
AGCTATTCCATTTCATTAAAAATGGTTGATGCAACCCCGGAATTTATGATTACGGAGGTTCGCCTTGACACTATGATCACCAAAACCAATACGATGGGAAAGTTGTCAATTATGAGCTCCGCCAATGAGGGAGACATACAATCATCAGAGATAGCCGATGTGGTCTCATGCATAATGAACCGGTTAAGCAAGAATGCCATATATGCCAAAATTGATTATTCGGGCAGGCCTGTTGAGATACTCAATGCCAGGTTGCTCTCCGAAATGATACTCAGGGATACGGCTGCCATTACTCTTGCCGACCAGACGGGCGATGCTGTTAAAAAGCAGATTGCAGATATGATTGGCACGGAAGAGTTGAAGACCATGATAGGAATGTTTACATATAACCTTCCCGGCAGGGAGGTCTCTCCTGGCGACACCTGGAGCAACTCACAAACAATGAACTCCGGTGGAATGCTGCTTGACATCTCAACAACATTCCGGTTTACAGGGACTGAAGGTGACTTTGCCCTCATCACCTCGGAGTCTGCCATTAAGGCTGCTGATAATGCGGCACCTATTCAGTCCGGTGGCGCGACTGTAACGTATGGTGATCTCAAGGGTCTTAGCAGGGCAACCATGAAGGTATCTGTTCTTACCGGACTGCTGTCAGAGAGCACCGGGAAAACGCGCCTTTCCGGAAACCTGGGCATAAGCGCTCCGGGATTCAGTATGCAGATGCCGATGGATATTAACGGGGAAACGAAAGTTGTTGGATTACAATAAATTGATTTTGGACAGAAAATGAAAAGAATTTTGATTGGATTGCTTTTGGCAGCCTCTGTTACCGCGCAGGCTCAAAATATAAGCGGCAAAGTATGCCTGGAGAGTGACAGGTCTCCGGTGCCCTACGCTACGGTAGGGCTGATGCAGCTGCCTGACTCGTCAATGATTACGGGTGTAATTTCCCTGACAGATGGTGGGTATATTCTTGAAAATGTAAAACCCGGAAATTACTTCGTCAGGGTAAGCTATGTGGGATATGCAACTGCCGGCAGGAGCGTTGTCGTGGGGCCAGCTGATGCTGATGTTATCGTCGATACCATCTTTTTGTCTGAAACCACGGCATCCATCGGGGAGATAATGGTTGTGGGTGAGCGCCTCAAGGGAAAGGAGTTGGTTGACAGAACCAGATATGCCATCCCTGTCGCAGTCTCGCAGACAGCCACCAACGGATACGATCTTCTCAAAAAGATACCGCAGGTCAATGTCGATTATCAGAATAACGTGACGCTCAACGGCAGCAGTAACTTCATCATAGAGGTTGACGGGAGACAGCGTGACAAGGAATATCTTGCAAGGATCCTGCCCTCGGATATCGAAACAATCGAGATCATAACCAACCCGTCGGGTAAATATGAAGGCAATATCGACGGTGTGATAAGCGTGATACTGAAGAAAGAGGCTAGGTACGGAGTGAACGGCAATGTAGGCGCCAATGTAAAACCGTTTAACAAACTCACCAGCCAGGTCACCGGCAGCATTGACTACTCGCTGGGCAAGATCACTTTTTACCTTACGGCCCTCAATATTTACCAGGCCCTTGACATCAATCAGTCAAACGAGGGACTCTTCACTGCAATTGATTCTACAGTAAGCCTCACCGGCGATGGCGGCATCGCAGTAACGATGACGACAGTCAACAGCGGATTCGATTATTATATAAATGACAAGAACAGTCTGAGCCTGAATGTCAGTTACAAGCCTGTAAGCCAGGATGTTGATCTCAGTGGGGAGACCTTCCTCTATAAGGGCGACAACCCTCTTGGCCGTATTACATCACAAACACTGAACGGATATTCGAGCGACGAGTCATCCGCCTCTCTGTTTTATAAGAAGTCATTCAGGAATCCGGTTCAGGAGTTAACTGTTGAAAACACCTATTACAATTTCAGATCCTTGGAGGACAACAGCTTCGACAATGCCCGGTACCCATATGATTCAGAGACTCTGTTTGACACCTATTCCCGGCACGAGGAGAATCTTAACAGGAGGAATTATTATTCCGGAAAGGTGAATTATGTTCAGCCGCTGGGGATGAATGCGAAGCTTGAGGCTGGTTACCAGTTATATTACCAGCAGATGAGTTATGATTTCGTGATAGATGATGTTGAGGGAGACAACCTCTTTGAATATGAGGAACTGAGGAATTCTATCTATTCCGGGATCATTTGGAATGTAAAGAAGATCGGGATGCAGGCAATGGTCAGGGTGGAGAACAGTCATATAATGGCAGACTCTGTATCCGAGCCTGACTACACCTGTGTTCTGCCGACAGTCAATATTCAGTACAAGTTCTCGGCATCGCACAACCTGAAGTTTACCTACAACAGGAGGATTAACCGTCCGGGGATTTATGACATGAACCCCTATTTCAGAACGGATCAGAACTACAACATCACCCAGGGGAACCCCGATCTCCGGCCCGATTACCGTGATCGTCTGCAGCTTACCTACACATGGAACTTCGGGAGCAACTACTTCTCTCCATACATCTATAATGAGTACTTCTCAAACAGGGTGGGGAATGAGTACAAGGTAACGCAATCGCCTGTTGACAACTCGCTGATTACATTCACAAAGCCATATAACCTGCTGAACGGCTATGAGCTGGGTGGCGGTATCAATGCAACGCTGTGGTATGTCAACTTCAACGCCAGGGTATACAACGGTCATATAAATGAGTACACCGGTCCCGACTTTACGATTCCCGGAAGGGATTACTTCTCATGGAGCATGACAGGGGCTGCATATCACAGCTTTGGCAAGAACAAGAAGACAACTGCTTTTGCTTTCCTGAGTTATGACGGTTTGAACGTGAATGCCAGGTCGAGGACATACAACCATCCGTTCTACGGACCGGGTATCCAGACTCAGATCAAGAATCACAGCCTGGGAGTGGTATGGGTTTTGCCACTGTCAACCAATGTCAGGCTGAACCGTACGGAAACCGAAACACCTGAATACTCCTCAACAAACATCATTGGCTTCAATGCATCGAATTTCTTCCAGTTCTCCTACTCCTACAAGTTCAACAAGGGGAAGAGCGTTAAGAAGCTCAACCGGAAGGTTGAGGTTGAGAGCGACAGCAAGGGTGGTGCGCTGGTGAAATGAT
>CALMRD010000073.1 GCA_937871625.1 uncultured Bacteroidales bacterium
CGGGTAGCTGCCATTTGTCGGGGATACTGAAGTTGTCAGTCAGGTAGAGGTCCCCCAGGAAGACACCCTCATCATCACCGTTGTATATCTCAATCCAGTCGCAGTAGTTACCGTATTCGTCTGTGACAGTCATCTCATTGTCAGCCATGAATTCATTGATAAAGAGAAGTGGCGTATCGCCGGCGACCGGACTGATATACTCAGGCTCACATGGCAGTATACTGGTCTCCCCTGCTCCGTCCACCGCCATCACCCTGTAGCTGACGGAAGCGTCATCCGCGATGCCGGATAGTATGGCATTAAATGTTCCGGTGTCGTCACCGTTCATGGTCTCCTGAATAATTTCACTCCCATCCACCGAATATAGGAGGGTTACCGTGACCGGCAAGGCATGTGCCTCAACGAATGCACTTACGGTGATTGGTTGTCCGGCCACTCTCTGATGCCTGATATATTTTATCACCGGCACCATCGTGCCGGGTTCGATCTGCGCCAGCATCGATGATTTCCTGGCCTCCAGGTAGGGAAGGAGGCCCCATTTCACATGCGCTCCGATGGCAGCAGTGTATGAATTCATGAAATCACCATAGTTATACCCGTAATCGAGCGGATAATATGGATCGATGGCCACGTAGGGAGCGATCATATTTTTCCTCGCATCAATGGCCTGCTTCAGTGAATCGATGTCAAGAGTGGTGCTGATGAGCTGTTCCGCATACCGGCTGAACTGCTGCCGGAAGCCGGAGTGGTTTATCAGGCGGTCATACAGTGGCCTGGGCTGGTCTCCCCCGGGCTGCCACCCGTAAATATCACGGTTCGCCCAGTCGATGCCAAACCAGTCGATACCGAAGGTGTTGTCGACATCGTAGGGTATGTATTCAAACCTGCCGGACGAGGTGTTGTGATAGAGATAAAAGTTGTTCTTGTTATAGATATAGCCGTCCCAGTCGCCGCAGAATATCTGTGCAGTCATCACCTTCAGGTAATCACCTACGTTGAACAGTGCATCGAGGTCGCAGGCCAGCGCCTCATCTGCTGAATTTTCCAGCACCCCGATAAATGCGGCCAGGTCTGAGAAATCATTCTCCTCCAGGTTTGTCTTCAGCTCGTAAACCCACCGATCTCCCGTCCATATTTTGTAACTGTCGGGTTCACTGCCCCGGTAATCCAGGTCTGCGGGCCAGAGACACTTGAACAGGTTCCCGTCCTTATTGCCAAAACGTGACATCGCAAACTCTTCGTCGATATGTTCAACATTTATATAAAGACCGTAATAATTCCCGTTGATATACACCCTCACATGGTTGGCCCGGGGTGCCGGTATATCCCATTTCCGGAGAATATCCCACATGACCTTTGACCTCATCACGGAAGGGTCATTGTGTTCTCCGTTGAGGTTCAGCTTTTCCACACCGTACAACTTACCCCCGGGAGTGAAAGTGTTGAATGAAACCTTGAACGATTTCTTCTGTGAATTACGGGAGGTATTGCCCCTCAGACGGAATCCCACCGGGTCAACCGTGTCGCGCACAGTGCCGTTGTCGAAGACGAAGGCGGCATGAAACTCCCTGTCACTATCGGGGTTGGCGTAGATCCATGCCAGGGTGTCGGGATTCAGGGTTATGTCTATACGCGGAACGACAGTATCAACGAAAAGCTCTCCTCTCTCAGGAAAAAGTGGCTGCCCGCCGGCGTTTCCGACTGCAAGAACAGAGGCCAGTATGAGATACAGGATCCTTTTCATCACACAATAATACTCAAATTAATACCTTTATGCTCCGTATTAAAGAGCTGCAGATCATGAAAACCACCCGGTTAAGGTTCACAGACGGTATTGTAACAATACGAAAGTTCAGGCGCAACGACAAATTCGCCATGGCGGAGATTGCCAACAATGAAAAGGTAGCCTCGAATCTCAGGGATGCGTTCCCCTCTCCGTATTCTGTGGAAGACGCTCAGAAATTCATCTCGATGTGTATCAGGCAGAAGCCTTACCAGGTGTTCGCCATCGAATTCGAAGGGGAGTATGTCGGTAACATCGGGCTGCACCGGCAGGTCGACGTTTACCGCAGGACAGCCGAACTGGGTTACTTCATCGGTGAACCCTGGTGGAACAAGGGTATTACCACCCGGGCGGTCAACCTTATCTGCGAATACGGCTTCCGTGAGCTTGATGTCATAAAAATCTTCTCGGGAGTATTCTCCTTCAACACCGCCTCACAGAGGGTACTTGAGAAGTGCGGGTTCGAAAAGGAGGCGGTGCTAAGGAATGCCGTCATCAAGAACGGGCATATCTGCGACGAGATAAGGTACGCGAAGCATATCACTCCCTGAGATTGTACTTAACCCAGGGCTAGAGACGATCCAGGGCCTCTTTCAGATGTTTGCCAACCCGTGCGGCTACTTCAGTCACCACATCGTTTTGTATTGCCATCATTGAATCCGTGGGGTTGACAGCAGCAATTTCGACGAGATCCTCCCCCTGTTCAATCACAAGGACATTGCATGGAAGCATTACCCCTATCTTATCTTCGGCCTGCAGGGCTTTATAGGAGAAAGCCGGGTTGCATGCCCCGAGGATGCGGTATCTCTTGAAGTCGACCCCCACTTTAGCCTTTATCTTCTCATGCATGTCAATTTCCGAGACAACCCCGAATCCCTCTTCTGAGAGTGCAGCGGTTACCTTTTCAACTGCATCATCGAATGATATCCTGAGTGTTCTGGAGTGGTAATATGCCATTATTGCAGGTTTTAGTGTTCGAAACGGTTTAACATAAATAAAACAAAGCTGCACCCATTTGGTTCGGAAAGGGGCTTCCCGATACGCTTCGCTATCGGGACTATTTGCTTCGCTCACAGCTTCTCGCCCCTCTGCCATCCCCTCA
>CALMRD010000074.1 GCA_937871625.1 uncultured Bacteroidales bacterium
GAGGAATACAAATTCCAGCGTGGCATTCAGCCCGATCACTACCGGAAGAGCAGCTGTCTTCTCGCGCCTTCTGGCAAAAACAAAGACAACCAGTAGGGTAATCACGATGTTTTTGAAGAACGTCTGCCAGTTGGTCATCACTATAGCATCTCCGAAACATCCGCAGTCGGATACAGGATTGTATATGGCGAGGACCAGGGTCAGCGGTGTGAAGAGTGCCATAAAGAGTGCCGCCATCCAAGAGGCAAGGGTTACCAGTGAGCCGGTGATGAGCATCATGCCTGTAACGAATTCAACCAGGCAGAGCAACACAGAAAGTGGAAGGGCAATGCCGTCAAGCCACTCCATCCCGAAGGCTGTCAGGTAATCGCCTATTTTGAAGGCAGTACCCATTGGATCTATGCCCTTTACAAATCCTGAGAAAACAAATACAAGACCGGTCAGAATCCTGGCTATACGTGTCAAAGTGCTCATTATAAAATATTTCTCTCTTTAAGTTTCGTCAATATCAGCTGGAACACCCTCTCGGGTGCAAGAATTTCACTTTCATCTCTATGGCAGTTGATCACCTCCAGGCTGGTATCGGTATCTGCCACCTTAAGGTACATCTCGCGGACTTTTTCCTGGAAGCTGAGATTGCTTTCATGGATATCGGCCAGGCCGTTGAGGTAGCTTCTGTCGTTTCCGGAACGCCGGGCGGCGAGTTTCTCCGCGGTGAACCTGAAGGGGACGTCGAGAAATATGTTGATATCAGGCCTGGGTATGGCAAAGTGCCGGAACTCAAGTGTTAGTATCCACTCCTTCAGTTTCTCCTCCTCCCGGGGGGTATTAAGTTTTGCGCACTGGTATGCTATATTGGAATAGGCATACCGGTCGAGGATTACGTAGCTACCCTCACTGAGCCACTCTCTGATCATCGGGGCTGCATCCCTGCGATCACCGGCATACAGCATGGCTACAAGATAGGGATCGACCTGGCTGATCTCGCCGAATTCACCTCTCAGGAAACGGGCTATAAGTTTTCCGAACCAGGGGTCATCCATGCGGGGAAAATGTATGTAACGGTGGTTTATCTTTCTTTCAGTGAACCACTCCTTCAGCAAACCGATCTGTGTCGATTTACCCGCTCCGTCCAGTCCTTCAATAACAATAAGTTTCATCTCCCTGTTGCAGTATTTAGGCCGGGTCCCCGGCTTCTCCGGGGTTTTAAAGATAGAAAATTAATGAAAAGCCACCCGGGCCGCTGCATACTCAATTTATGAACAGGAAATGAAGCCTGAATATTGTTGTGATCCAATGACTATATTTGTGAACAGACGACAGAGATCATGTTTATAAATATTAGAGGCGGACTGTTTGACCTGACCACGCCCCGGATAATGGGGATCATCAATATCACAGAAGATTCCTTCTATTCTGCAAGTCGGTATAATTCTGAAAGTGAGATTCTTATTGCGGCAGAGAAGATGCTATCGGATGGAGCTGACATCCTGGATCTTGGCGGTTGTTCCACACGTCCCGGAGCGGCAGCAGTGACAGCGGAGGTTGAGAAGAAGAGTGTATGCGATGCTGTAGGACTGATCCGCAAAACCTTTCCGCAGGCAGTCATTTCGGTTGACACCTACCGTTCTGAGGTGGCAGAGGCGGCGGTGCTGAATGCCGGTGCTGACATCATCAATGACATCTCGGGCGGAGAGATGGACCGGGATATGCTACCTCTTGTTACCAGGCTGAACGTGCCGTACATTATGATGCATATGCAGGGAACGCCCCTTACTATGCAGCTCAAGCCCACCTACGGGGATGTGGTGTCAGAGGTTCTGCTCTGGTTAAGCGAGAGGGCAGTGAGGCTCAGGCAGGCAGGAGTGAAGGATATTATCCTCGACCCGGGCTTCGGGTTCGGCAAGAGTGCAGAACATAATTTTGAGATGCTCAGGCGCTTCTCAGAGTTCAGGGTGGCAGGGCTGCCACTGCTGGCAGGCCTCTCCCGCAAGTCGATGATCTGGAGGACCCTGGATATTACTCCTGATGAGGCTCTTACGGGAACTGCGGCACTGAACATGAGCGCACTGATGAAGGGAGCATCGATCCTGCGGGTGCATGACGTCAAAGAGGCCCGACAGGTGGTCACTCTTTTTGAAAAGATTTACCCGGAGGGCATCCTATTCGATCAATATTCTTAAATTTGTCGGTCACCGCACTCAGGTTTCATGTTCGATTTCAACATTCTAGATATCATCGATATATTCATGGTAGCGTTCATTCTCTACCAGCTTTATCGTCTTATCAGGGGTACGGCTGCCTTCAGTATTTTCCTTGGCATCTTTTTCGTCTATCTCTTCTGGCTGGTTGTCAAGGCTCTTAATATGGAGCTGATAAGCGCCATTATCGGACAGGTGATCGGAGTGGGAGTGATAGCCCTTATCATCGTTTTTCAGCAGGAGATAAGGCGCTTCCTTCTTGCCATAGGCAACAGGTACATGAACCGCAACAGGTTCACCTTTGACAGGTACTTCCCGGCAGGAGGGGTGGATCAGACTACCAACCAGATAGTGGAAGAGATCGTTCATGCCGTAGAGTCCATGGCACAATCGCGCACCGGTGCTTTATTGGCCATTGGCCGCACAAGCCTGCTGGATATCTATTCTGAAGGTGGAGAGCTTCTCAATTCGCTTGTCACCGATGAGCTGCTGAAGACGATTTTCTACAAGGGGTCGCCCCTCCATGACGGCGCCGTTCTGATACAGAACGGAAAGATTTTTGCCGCTCGCTGTCCGCTGCCTTCCACTGACCAGACCGGGCTTCCATCCAGGTTCGGCATGAGACACAGAGCCGGAATAGGACTTACCGAACAGACAGATGCGCTGGTGATAATCGTCTCTGAGGAGCGGGGCCGGATCTCCGTCGCTGATGCCGGCAAGGTTCACGAGGATGTGACACCCAATGAACTGCGCCAGATGCTGCTGACACTCAAAATCTGACTGCCGCCGACCTTCGCCAGGCACAGAGTGCAGGCAAACTCAGAAGTTATATTACGGATATCAGCGAAGATTGATGACGATCATTTTCTGACGACCGGCCAATTCAGTGATACCTGAGCCTCAGGTCGATCACATTGTCATATACATAGTAGCAGGATTCGTCGCACGACGTTTCGTCATAGCGAACCTTCGGGCGGGCAGCGCCTGTGGTGACGTATTTCTTTCCTTCAAAATTGAATTCCAGTGTGGCAGAATAATCCTTGTATAAAATGGCATCAAAGGTGAGGGATGAGGAGACCATATCAAAGCTATAGTATTGGATTACCAGGCTATCTTCAATAGTCCCTTCATAAAGCGTTACTCTTGCATTCTGTATCGCAATGTCAGGGTTCCAGAGGAGGATATTCAGGGTTGATTGTAATGGATATTCCGGGTAACACTCCCTGCAATCAGTCATGTAACCCTCTTCGCAGGAGAAGAGAAGAAGCACAGCGATTACAGCTATCAGACTACCTCTGCCCATAGTTGTAGATTCTTGTTTTTTTAACCGGTATCAGTCCCGATGTGCGTGTGAGTACATATGACACCCTAACGATGAACCATGCAGGTGATACTTTGTAAAAGGGGGTGTTCAGCCAGGTTACTCCCCCACCGATAACCAGGCTTTTTCTTCTCCATTTCAGCTCTGCAGCCGGTATTATGCAAAACTTGTTTTCAGGCTTGCTCGTTGTACCCTCATAGGTCGAATAAAAGCGGTATCCGGCAGAGAGGGAGGGGACAAAAGTCAGCCTGTCCGGATTTGCAGGACGCGAGAGTATGAACTCTCTGTTGAGACCTGCATGGATTAGTGACATCCGGGTCCTGTACTGATATAGGATGTCTTCCTCGCCCGGTACCAGCAGTCTCCTGCTTACCGGATCGGATGCTGCACCGATGACAATAGATGTTCTTATTGAGGGGTCGGTCAATGAAACTGAGGCTCCCGCCAATGAAATGTGTGAGGTGAACATTCCCACGGCTGACAGTGACAGTTCCACGGGATTAAATCCGGTTTTCTTTTCAATGTTCTTTTCATGAAGCAGTTGAATGATTTCCCTGCGCCCCGTATATTGTGCAAGCATGACCGGGTTGACCTTCTCTCCATCTGAATAGTACCATCTGTTCCCCTGTTCCAGGAGAAACTCCACCGCCTCCTTTTTCCCGCTCATAACCGCGAATCCGAGTGCATCTGCCCCTTCATCACTGACGGCATAGAGGTTTGCCCCGGCATCAGCAATAAGCTTCATCATCAGTGTGTCACCGTTAAAGGCAGCAGCCATCAGGGGAGTTATTCCCTTTTTGTCGGGAGTGTTGGGTTCAACACCGTTTTGGAGGAGGAGATCGGCGATGTCAGGGTAGCCAAAAGTCACGCCAACCATTAAAGGTGTGTTGCCTTCACTGTCTTTAAGCTCTGCAGGAGAATCATAATAGAGCAGCATATCGGCAATATAGAACTGTCCCAGTGCTGCCGCGTGGTGAAGTGGCGACGACCGGGTTCTGTCAACCTGCTCCAGGGAGGCTCCGTATCTTATCAGTACCTCTGCTGTCTCCAGGTCGTTTGACCGGACGGCGGAGATAAGCGGTGTATTACCGTAAGCGTCATAACTATCGGGATCGGCTCCCAGGAGAAGAAGTATCTCCACTGCCTGCCTGGTGCCTGAAGTGACTGCATAATGGAGTGGGGTCGCAATCCTGCCCTCAAAATTGTTTACGTCAGCACCCTCTGCATAAAGTCTTACAATTTCATTGCATGCTCCCATCGATGAAGCTATCTGCAGGTTGATATCATCGGCATTATACCCGTCATCAAGATATTCACTGATGTCAACGTACAAATTTTGCTGATTGTACTCCTTAAGGAGTACCTTGATTCGGGAAATGATCGAGTCGGCATTAAGTGAATCTGGCTGCAAATAGACAGCTCCGGGCTGCAAAAGCAGGGAATCAGTCTGTGACCTCAGCGAAAGGGCTGTAACTAAAAACAGGGTCAAAACGACTAATTGCTTCATTGCAGAGCTCATGAATACAAAAATAGTCTCTGTTTTCGGTATGAGGGACACTGTTGATATTTTTTTTTGAGGGTTGACAAAATTGTTACTGAATGGTCATATTTGGAACATAATATTATACTTTTATACCCGTTTGAAATGGGGATATAGGACGATGAGTTTGTATGACAGAGCATTACGCGTTATTTTGCTGACATTTATTGGATTGTTTATCACCATCCCGCGTGTCGGTACCGAGCACCTGGCAGATACTGGTGCCACCTACAGTCCGGTTCATCTGCGGATCGACAATAAACTTGCCAGCAGTGAGCTGTTCTCCGGTGCCGAGAGGGGTGTAGAATGGTTTTTGAGAACATGGGACATAAAGGGGGCATCTGTTGCGGTTGCACGTGACGGTAAGCTTATGTATGCACGAGGATTCGGGTATGCCTCTCTTTCAGATTCCCTTCCTGTGGAGCCTTACCACCGGTTCCGTGTTGCCAGTGTCTCCAAGCTTGTCACTGCCGTTGCCATTCTGAAGTTGCAGGAGGAGGGCAGGCTCACCGTGGACGATCATGTCTTCGGTCCTGACGGTATCCTTGATGATACTCTCTTCGCAAATCCCAGGGACAGGCGTGTATTTGACATAACTGTCGGTCATCTGCTGGCGCATGAGGGCGGATGGTCACAGCGTTACGGTGATCAGATGTTCATGCCGACGGTTGTGGCTTCCACACTTGGTGTGCCTCTTCCCGTTGACCTGAAAATGATAGTCAGGTTCGTACTTGACAAGAGACTTCACTTCACTCCGGGAACAGGGCAGTCATATTCCAACCTGGGGTACAGTATACTGGGGCTGGTAATAGAGAGGGTCACCGGGATGAGTTATGAACAGTATTGTGTCCGTCATGTGTTGGAGCCCCTGGGTATCTATGACATGGCATTGGGCCATAATCTTCCTGAGGAGTCACTTCCATTCGAGGTCTCCTATTACGAAGTTGAGGATGCTCCTCTGAAGCCTTCCGTTGACGGTACGGGAGTGATGTTGCCGGCAAGCCGTGGCGGAAACGACATTGAGACGCTGGGAGCTGCCGGGGCATGGGTGGCCACAGCCCCGGACCTTATGCGGTTGCTGCTGGCAGTCGACGGCTTTGACTATCCGAAGGATCTTCTGTCGCCCGAAAGCATAAATTTCATGACTGACGTGTATAACGGTTATGCACCTGTTGGATGGAGGGCCACACTCACTAACGGTTCATGGTGGAGAACGGGATCCTTTCCGGGGACAACTGCCATGATGAAACGGATGCCTGACGGTACTGCCTGGGTGGTGCTGATGAACAGCAGTGCATGGAACGGGCCGGAGCTCTCCTCGGACATTGACCGGATGATGGCCAAATTCATTACAAGGGTCAGAGAGTGGCCAGAGCAGGATCTGTTTGCCTATTCGCTGCCGGTGCCCGTCATTGAAAAGGAATAACTCCGCAGACCAGTGTGTTTTACCGTCAATGTAAATATTGTCAGGGAGGAGCTTGAGGAGCGTTACGGCACAGAGCTCATCGATCATGACAGCTACCGTCCGAGTTACTATTATCATGCTTACAGTCTGCCCCTGATGCCTCTCCTCTGCTCAGGTGAAAGGGAGCCGTTGCGCCTGTTCAGATGGGGCCTGATACCCTCCTGGTCAGCTGATGAAAATGAAGCCAGGGAGATGATGACCAAAACCTTCAATGCGAGGGCTGAGACCATCACTACAAGGCCGGCTTTCAGGGACTCTTTTGCGAGTCGTCGATGTCTGGTGCCGGTCAGAGGCTTTTTTGAATGGCAGCATACCGGTGGAAGAAAGATTCCGTGGTATGTCAGCCTGCGCGACACAGATATCTTCTCTCTTGCAGGAATCTGGGATTCGTGGGAGATGAAGGGCGGAGTCACCGTCAGAACCTTCTCAGTTGTCACCACCAGGGCTAATGAGCTGATGGAGGAGATCCACAATACAAAAAAGAGAATGCCTGTGATCTTGCCTGCCGGGGCAGAAAGGGTGTGGCTCAACAGTGGTGTGCCGACCGAGGCGCTGCTGGCGCTTACTGAGCCTCTGGCATCAGAGATGCTTGATGCACATACAGTGAGCCCGCTGATTACCAACGCCCGGGCAGACCGTAACAGGCCCGAGCTCATAATGCCCTACAGTTATCCTGTTCAGGGAACGCTCTTTTAGGTGCTAGTTCTGTGCTACAAAGACGAACGTCAGGAAGCCTGCCTGCTTTGCAGGAGCAGAGAGGTCACTGTTGAACCTCGACCGGTAGGCATGATTGACCGCTGTCTCCGTAAGGCAACGGTCCCTGGTGGTTGAGAGGCTGGATGCCGGTTCAGCCTTGATCACATTGCCTTTGGGATCTACCACTATCGCAAGTGTTACCTGGCCTGCCCCCTCACATTTGTATATGGGTATCGGAAGATAAACATGATGGCGTCCGGCAAGATCGTAGAAGATCCTGGTGGGTCCGGCAAAAGTGCCCTGCTCTTCAGGTTTATCCTTCTTTTCCGTGACCTGTGGTTCAATCGGATCACCCGGCAGGGGGATCTCATCCGTCCCGCTCTCTTCAGCCATATCCTGTTCCTCTCTGATATTGCTTTCATCGAGCATCCCGCTCTTGATCATCTCCTCCCTGACCATCTCTTCATACTCCCTGGGATCAAGGTCAACGGGTTTGTCGGCAAGGTTCTTAATAATGTTTACCATCTCATCGAATCCGGCTCCCTCGAACTCACCGCTTTTGGCGAGCTCCAGAGCCTTCTGTGTCTCCGCGTCAGGGAGCTCCTCTTCGAATGCCAGGATGATTTCTGCTGCCATCTCACGCTTCATGGCAGATACCTTGACCGACATGAATATCACGGCCAGGGCGAGGTGTATGATGATCGTCGCCATGACTGCGGTAAAGACTATCTCGAATTTGCTCATCAGGGGACGAAATTATAAAAAAATATCTGTCTCGCAGAACTATCAGATGATTTAGAATCTGGCTGTGAGCCGTAGATTAACCATCCGGCCGGTAAGGTAATTGGGAACTGCATATTCACGCGTCTCTCCCTCGCTGTTCCTGACAGTCCTTATCCATGTATATGAGATGGTGTTTCTGATATCGGCCAGGTTGAATAGCTCAATGCCTGCTACAAGCTCCTTCATTGAGAACTCTTCCCTGATCTTCCTCTCGCCGATGAGCACTTTTGAGAAGCCTATGTCCACTCGCCGGTACGGTGGGATCCTGAACCAGACATCCCATTGCTCCCTGTCAGGCGGAGAGGTGGGTATGCCAGTTCCGATGATGATATTTATGTGAGCCCTGAAATCAGGGTGTCCCGGGAGGTAATCCTGGAAGAAGACGCTGAAGCTGACTCGCTGGTCGAAGGGAGCCGGGTACCATCCGGTGTTGGCGGAAGGTATTCTCATCTCCGATTTCATGAGTGAGAGGCTGAACCATGACTCGGCGCCTTTCACGAACTCACCGTTAACCCTGAGATCGAGACCTGCTGAGTAGCCCCCGGCGATGTTACCGCTGCGATATATGAGTCTGACGTTATCAACAGAATAAGGTATCAGCCTGTCGAATACCTTTCCGTACACCTCCGCCGTGAGCCTGAAGGGCCTGTCCCATGCGATGAAGTCATAGTGACTGCCAGCGGTCAGGTGCAGGGAGCGTTGTGCCTTCAGCAGTTGCTGCGGGGCATCCGACTCCAGCATCATCTCTCTTCCTCCGGGCGGCTGATGATAAGCTCCTGCAGCCAGGTAGAGCGACATGCGGTCTGAAAGTGCCATGTTCAGGGAGAGGCGCGGTGAGACAAGCAGCTCCGAATTGTAGGTGTCATATGAAGCCCTGATGCCGGCATTGAGATCGCACCTGTTCCCTGCCACATTGAAACTGCTCCTGCTGATGATCCAGCCTTCGGCAATGTAGCTGCTGATGTTACTGTCGCGGTCAGTATAGGAGGTCAGGGCAGCACCTTCAGCCTCGTCGCGCACAGTAAACCCTGCAGAATCGACCCGCAGCCACTCATTTACTCCGATATCATGCCTCCGGTGTTTTGCCGTCACCCCCCACTCCAGGCCATTTCTGCCCCTGTTCAGCTCTCCCCGGTAGGAGAGACCGGTCATCACCGTGTGCAGGGTGTTGCGCGCATGAGAGAGCCAGCTTCCCGCACCTGCATTCAGAAGGGTGTCAGGACCGCTGTCCGGTCCTTCCATCCTGTCAAGAGATGAGAGACTGTAGGCGCCGCGTATGTCGTAGCTCTCGTTTTCATGTGCCAGGTAAGATGAGAGTATGACCTTCGTGGTTACTCTTTCGTTGTGCCTGATCAGCAGTTTCAATGCAGCCCCCCCGTTATCATACCTGTCGCGTTCTCCTCCCTCGAACCATGCATATAGCCTGTAGGCGTTCTCTATGGTTCCAAAGGTGGTGGTACGGCTTCGTGGAATGAATGTGTACCTGTTTGATGAGCCCCAGAGTGAGAGTGTCAGTTCACTATTGTCTCCCGTTCTGTATCCGGCCATGGCCTGCAGATCGGCAAAACGTGGGATATAGTCAGCCTTTGTATCGAGGCTTCCCAGAAGCATGGCATTGGAACGGTACCTGGCACCGGCAATAAACCATAGTTTACCGTCCCTGCTCCGTCCGCCGGCATGCATGGATGATGTTATGATACCCGGGGAGAGAGAGCCCTCAAACTTCTGTGGCTCACGGTAAGTGATATCCAGAACCGAAGAGAGCCGGTCGCCGTACGCGGCGCTGAAACCACCGGGAGAGAAGCTTACCGATGCCGTGAGGTCAGGATTGATCCTGCTGAGCCCTTCCTGTTGCCCCGACCGTATGAGATAGGGCCTGTAGACCTCAACATCATTTATATATACCAGGTTCTCGTCATAGCTGCCTCCCCTGACAGAGTAGCTGTAGCTCAGCTCGCTGAAAGAGGACACCCCCGGCAGTGTGGCCACGGCCGACTCGATGCCTCCTGTCACTGACGGTATGGAAATCCCGGCGGAAACGGGTATAGCAATGACAGTTATGTTGTCCGGCCTTGAGGCTGTTACCTGCACCCCCTCTATCGTCACCGTACCCGGCAGCAGAATGACATGCAGGCTCTCCTCCGTATCTTCGGGGCTGATGGACAGGGTGTCGGGCCGGTAGCCCAGGAAGGATATAACTATCTGGTGATTCCGGCTACCGCCGGGCAGTGGCAGGATGAAGGTTCCGTCGGGGCCTGTAGCCACCCCGCTGTTTCGGGCAGGGAGGTATACCGCAGCCCCCGGGATGGCCACCCCTGAGGTGTCAGTGACCCTTCCGGTGAGCGTTTTGTCCTGTGCGCTTAGAAATGATTGTGACGCAACATACAGAATAGTGAGAAGGAGAGAGGATGATATCCTTGATGACCGTGCCATCAGTCACTCTTTTTTTTCTTGCGGCTCTTGTTCTTGCTCTTTTTTGTCCTGGATGATTTGGAGCTTTTGTCGGGTTCATTCTTAAGCAGCCCGTTTTTCACCTCCCGTGCAAATTTCTGCCAGGCAAACGGATTGAGGAGGTTGTTTACAGGTGACTGTCCCCTGGTGTACAGATTGTCGGACATCTGCTGCATGACATACCTGTATGATTCTCCCGGGGTGGCTCTCATGTCACTCCATATCTGCTCTTCGATAAGGGCAAGGTTATACTCCATGTTGGCTATGAGCGGGTCCACAGGTTTGTTCTCCAGCACAGCCCTCTTGAACTCCGAGTAGGTTTTCCATGGCAGCACCAGCACCTCACCTATGAGAATAGTGTCTGTGACCATCAGCACATCAGTGATAAAGTGGTTGCCCGTGACTGTTTCCGGCACTGTCAGTATTGTTGATTTGTAGCCTATGGCGCTGAAAAAGACGGTGTCACCCGGTATGCTGATGATGGAGAAGATACCTCTTCGGTCACTTGCAGCCCCGCGTCGCAGATGCTTTGAATAAATGCTCACATCAGGAACGATATAACCGTTTTCATCAGCAGTAAGTCCGTCAATCTGAATGAACCCGTTTCCCTGTTCCTGAGCACTGACCCAGGCTGTCATGCCGGCCAGCATGAGACAAATCATTAAAAACCTCTTCAACGACCACTAATTTTGCGGTGTAAAGTAAACAATAATGACATTTGATTCTTGAATTTAACTTAACTTTAATCATCTTTACTGTCGACCGTTAGTGGAAAATTCAAAGCTAAAAATATATGCAAAAGTTATTACTGCTTGGTGATGAAGCTATTGCGCAGGCGGCGCTGGATGCCGGCATGAGTGGCATGTACGCCTATCCCGGCACACCCTCAACAGAGATAATGGAGTATGTTCAAGCCTCTCCCGGGGCTGCATCAGGGAATGTAAGGCGTGAGTGGTCTTCAAATGAGAAGACTGCCATGGAGGCTGCCCTGGGGATGTCATATGCCGGTAAGAGGGCCATGGTGGCCATGAAGCATGTGGGTCTCAATGTGGCTGCGGATGCCTTCATCAACTCTGCCGTGACGGGCGTCAACGGAGGGCTGGTGGTTGTGGCAGCTGATGATCCCTCCATGCACTCATCGCAGAACGAGCAGGATTCGCGTTTCTACGGCCGGTTTGCGATGGTACCCGTCCTTGAGCCACGGAACCAGCAGGAGGCCTATGACATGATCTTTGATGCCTTCGACCTGTCGGAGAAATACAGGCTGCCGGTGTTAATACGCATTACCACCCGACTGGCTCATTCGCGGGCTGCAGTACAGCGCCGGGAGGCAAGGGCGCAGAACAGCAGCAGCCTGCCTGCTGATCCCCGGCAGTTTGTGCTTCTCCCGGCCATTGCCCGGAAACAGTATCGGGCACTCACTGGGCTCTATGAAAAACTGCGTACCGACCCGGTACTCTCAGGCTATAACAGGCTTACAAAGGGCAGTAACACGAAGGCCGGGATCATCACTTGCGGCATAGCCTATAACTACCTGCTGGAAAATCTGAGGCTGCATAATGACGGTCATCCGGTTCTCTCACTGGCGGCATACCCGGTGAACAGTGATCTTGTTGCTGAACTGGTGGGTAGTTGCGACCGCGTGCTGGTTCTCGAGGAGGGATATCCGCTTATCGAGGAGCAGCTGAGGGGTCTGCTCGACAGAGATGTAAAGGTTGCCGGACGTCTTGACGGTACGGTGCCGCGCGACGGTGAACTAAATCCGTCTATAGTGGCGTCATCCCTGGGCATGCAGGGAAGTGCCGGCAAGGAGGTGCCTGCCATTGTACGTCAGCGCCCTCCATCATTCTGCAAGGGATGCGGTCATGCCGACGTTTTTGCGGCCCTGGCAGAGGTGATGAAAGGCTTTGGTCCCGGCCGCGTTTTTTCTGACATCGGATGTTATACTCTCGGAGCTTTGCCACCATACAACATGGTCAACTCATGTGTGGATATGGGAGCCTCTGTGACTATGGCAGTAGGTGCCGCTGATGCAGGCCTCTTCCCGGCAGTGGCCTTCATCGGTGATTCGACTTTTACACACTCAGGCATGACCGGGCTTCTTGATGCGGTGATCAAAGACTCTCCGATCACGGTGATCATCTCGGATAATTCGACCACCGGCATGACAGGCGGACAGCAATCACAGGCCACCGGCAGGATCGAAAGCATCTGCCTGGGGCTGGGAGTGAACCCTGACCACCTGAGGGTGATAGTACCCCTGCGAAAGAACAACGAAGAGAATATGGCAGTAATGGCAGAGGAACTTAATCATCATGGACTTTCTGTAATACTTGCGATGAGAGAGTGCATCCAGACAGCGTCAAGGAATAAAAAGGCCGCGGCGGCAGAGAAAAACCAGGCTGAGTGACAACAGGAAACTTGCATGAGCAGCAACTCAAAAAAGGATATGATTGCAGTGTATCAGCTAAATTCCAAACAACCAATGAAACTTACATGAGCAATAGCACACAGCAGGAGCTGATTGTCCGGTTCATGTAAGTTCCATTCGACGGATAAAATATCATTTAAGAATCGAATGAAATAATAAAATAATCGAATGAAATGTGATATCATACTTGCAGGAGTGGGAGGGCAGGGTATCCTCTCCATTGCAGCAACGATTGGTCTGGCAGCCGTTGAGGAGGGCCTCTTTCTCAAACAGTCAGAAGTTCACGGTATGAGCCAGAGGGGCGGTGACGTGCAGTCGCACCTCAGGATCTCTGACAGGGAGATCCATTCTGATCTCATACCCCACGGCGGTGCTGACCTGATCATAAGTGTCGAACCCATGGAGGCATTGCGTTATCTCCCCTGGCTGTCACCTGAAGGCTGGGTGGTAACCAACTCCGTGCCCTATATCAATATTCCCGACTATCCTGACAACGCTGAGTTGATGGCTGCTCTTGAGGATACCGGTAACACAGTTGTTCTTGACGCCGACAGCATAGCCAGGGAGCTTGGATCACCAAGGTCGGGCAACATGGTGATACTTGGAGCGGCTTCATCTTTTATACCAATGCCTTTTGAGATCCTGGAGCATGCGGTGCAGCAGCTGTTCAGCCGCAAGGGCAAGGAGATTGTTGATCTAAATATCCAGGCTCTCGTGGCAGGCAGAGAGGCTGCCGCCACCAGATAGTCAAATGCCGGATCAGGCCCCGGCTTGTAACCGGGGCCTGCCAGCGAGACAGGTGCTATCCACCACAACTTCCCCTGCCGGCCTATACGGCCTGCACCTTGCTCTTGTTCTTTCCGTTGCGTACGGCAGCTTCTCCTGCCGCAGTCAGGTCAACTGACGTGTCAGACAGTTCTGAAGAGATATCCGGGCCATCGGCTCCTGTAAAATCCCCGCTCTTTGTCCTAGAGCTGAGCAGAACCATATCGGAGGCTATGATCTCCGTCACACTCCTCTGCATTCCGTTCTTGTCAGTATAGGTCCTGTAGGTGATGCGTCCCTCCACGCACACCTCCCTGCCCTTCCTGAGGAATTTTGATGCTATTTCCGCCAGACCGTTCCAGGCAACAATGCTATGCCATGTTGTCTCCTCAATCTTGCTTCCGTCGGCACTTTTGTAGCTGCCACTGGTTGCAAGCGTGAAGTGAGCAACTTTTTTTCCACTCTCCAGAGTTCTCAGATCCGGATCCTGCCCGAGGCGTCCGATCAGCTGTACCTTGTTTCTCAATGCATTCATGATTCTTGGTTTTAAGGTTATTAATGCGTTGTCGTTACAAAAGTGCAACCTCACAGGCAACTGAGTCGGTCATTAAACATTTCTATCCGTTTAGCAGTCGTTTTTATTCGTTTGCAAATGGCTTTGATGATCAAAATCAGCAGTATATGCCCGATTATTTTGATAATTAATACTAACTTTAGCAAAACATTCTGCTGTGGAAAGAGTATGTCTTGACTGCGGAGCCAGGCTCCTGGGGCGGTCTGATAAGAAGTTTTGTTCTGACCAGTGCCGTAACAACTACAACAACCGGCTCAACCGTGATCAGAACAATTATGTGAGGAATGTCCACGCACAGCTTCGAAGGAACCGGAGGGTGCTGGCAGCTCTTTACGACGACGGTCACCGAAGAATACACCGTGATGCGCTCATAGCCCAGGGTTACAATTTCACTTTCTTCACCCACCTGGTAGAGACAAGGGAGGGAGTTCGATGGTCATACTGTTTTGAATACGGTTTCAGGGAGGCGGGCAGGGAATACCTGGAGCTGCACAGATCAGGCAGTTATCTTGAGTCGGCGTCAGACGAGGATCGCGCTGAAGAGTCCGGGGGCTGAGAGGCTGGCAAGAAGATGGAGCTCAATCAGAGGGCGGCGAAGCCGGCAAGGAGCGGACGCAGGGCAAAAAATGACGAACAGGCAAGCCTTCCGACGTTATGTTACCGGAGTAAGGAAAAAAAACGCCAAATTTGCGCGGAAAACCTTCCATATCCGTTATTATTCAACTTATGGAAAAAATATTTATACAAATATGAAAAGGATTGTTACGATTGCTGTGGTGGTCCTGCTCGCCACAGCAGCCAACTCACAGGATCAGAATGTATTTGAGAACGGTTACCTGGTGCAGGCAGGAGACAGGGCACCAGATTTTACAATCAGGGAAGCGGGTGGAGAGAGCTACTCTCTTTCGGATCTCCGGGGCAAGGTAGTTATGCTGCAGTTCACCGCCAGCTGGTGCAGTGTCTGCAGGAAGGAGATGCCCTTCATTGAGGATGAAGTCTGGTTGCCGGGTAAGGATAAAGGTCTTGTGGTAATAGGCATCGATCGCGACGAACCGGAAAGTACAGTCCTTAAATTCAGGGATGACATGAAAATTACCTACCCGCTGGCGCTGGACCCCGGTGCAGGGATCTTTGGCCTGTACGCACAAAAGGAGGCCGGTGTTACCCGTAATGTCATAATCAACAGGGAGGGAGAGATCATCTTTCTTACAAGGCTTTTTGAACGGGAGGAGTTTGACGAGATGAAGCGGGTAATCTTCACAGAACTGGCAAAAATGCAGTAAACAGCCATCTTTTCTTCACTTCAATGCAACCTTTGGCCCTATTCTTGCGTTTATCAGAACAACTACCTGTTGCATTAACTTAAAAACGAAGTAAAATGAAAAAGATCATTGTCATTATTTTTGCTCTTGTTCTTGCCGCACCTCTCTTTTCACAGGTTAAGTTTGGTCTCAAGGCAGGTATAAGTACCGACTTTACTTTCACCAATCTCGATCTCTCGCAGGCAAGCGTGGATGTCGTTCTCCAGAACGCAAAAGAAGCCGAGTGGGGCTTTCAGGGTGGAGCTTTCATGAGAGCTTCATTTGCAGGGTTCTACCTGCAGCCGGAGATTCTGCTTGCAACAGCTTCAAATACGCTTTCATATGAAGGTGTAGTTGACGGACAGCCTGTTGATGAGCTGTTGGAACAAAAGTTCACCAAGCTCAACATACCCATACTGCTGGGCTTTAAGCTGGGCCCTGTGAGGCTCAATGCCGGTCCGGCTGCTTCAATACTTATTACCACGCCAGCAGATATGGCTGACGTTGCAACCTACAAAACTGCGACTTTCGGTTATCAGGCCGGTATCGGACTGGATCTATTCAAGAAACTGACACTCGATGTACGTTATGAAGGCAATCTGAATCAGTTTGGTGACGGTATCACAATCGGAGGAGAGACCTTTGAATTTGATGACAGGACAGGTGCCCTGCTTCTGCATGTAGGCCTCATTTTCTGAGTATAAAAAGAGATAAAAGAACTCTTCTGCTCTCAGGCGGAAGAGTTTTTTTTATATTTACCGGTGTAAGGGTTGTAGGGAGCAATGCTTCTGGCAGGTAACATAGTGTCCGTCCTCAAAAACGTCTTCGCCGTCCTCTATCTGATCACGGTCTTCTCCATATGCCTGATGATCGTCTTTGAAAACAGGAACCCTGTCAAGACGCTTGCCTGGCTACTTGTAATACTTTTTGTGCCTGTCGCCGGCCTGTTCATATATATTGTCTTTGGCAGGAATTACAGGAAGCAGAAGATATTCAGCAGAAAGAGTCATGCAGACAGTGTCAGGCTGGAGGCCAGTGCCAAGCGTCAGGAGGTGATGCTGCCGTTGATGCTCTCTGAAGATAGTATGGCGGTAAGGTCCAAAGAGCACCTGATACATCTCATGCTGCGAAACAACAACTCGCTCCTGACCCTCGACAACCGTATTGAGCTCCTTGTCAGCGGCAGTGAGACTTTCCCTTCGATGCTTGATGCCATAAGATCGGCAAAAGAGTTCATTCATCTTGAATTCTACCGTATTGAGCCCGACAATCTGGGGATGCAGTTCAGCGAACTGATGAAACTCAAGGCGCGCCAGGGTGTGAAGGTCAGGGTTATCTTTGATGATGTGGGAAGCTGGAACCTTCGTAAACCATACCTGAAGGAGATGAGGGCTGCAGGAGTACAGATCTTCCCCTACATGCCCGTCCGTTTTCCGAGTTTCTCCAGCAGGATCAACTACCGCAATCACCGCAAGATACTTATCGTCGACGGGAAAGTGGGATTTGTCGGAGGACTCAATATTGCCGAAAAGTACATTAGCGGGCTGCCCGGCCTGGGTCCGTGGGTGGATACACATCTCAGGCTGGAGGGGGAGGCTGTGGCTGCCCTTGACAGGGTATTTATCGCCGACTGGGACTTTGTCAGCAGAGAGGAGCTGCACCCCGACAGTTCCCTGGAGCAGGTCACCAGGACCGGGAACCGGTGCCTCGTACAGGTGGCCTCAAGCGGACCCGAT
>CALMRD010000075.1 GCA_937871625.1 uncultured Bacteroidales bacterium
AAAGTACTCTTTTAATTAGTACTTTTAGTCCAACTTCTTAGGGGTGCAAGACAGTGGTTTTCATATTATGGTCTTTAGCGACTGCCGGCTGCCGACTACCGATTGATTTTGCCTGCCGACTGCCAACTGCCAACTGCCGATTGATTTTGCCTGCCGACTGCCGACTGGCGACTGGCGACTGCCGACTTATTTAATGGGGCTTCCGTTTTTGATCTTCTCTTCCGGGACCATGAAGACGAGCTTGCCTTTCTCGTCCTCGGCCAGCAGCACCATCCCCTTTGACTCGATGCCCTTGATCATCCTGGGAGCCAGGTTGACGATGACCGAGATGCTCTTTCCGGGCAGCTCCTCAGCAGTAAAGTGCTCGGCGATACCTGAGACGATGGTCCGGACGTCGATGCCGGTATCGACCTTCAGCTTTATCAGCTTGGTGGTTTTGGGAACCTTCTCCGCCTCCAGTATTGTGGCTGTACGTATATCCATGCGGGTGAACTCGTCGAAG
The DNA here is from genome assembly GCA_937871625.1 of uncultured Bacteroidales bacterium. Classification (GTDB taxonomy): domain Bacteria; phylum Bacteroidota; class Bacteroidia; order Bacteroidales; family VadinHA17; genus SR-FBR-E99. The sequence goes on from CALMRD010000075.1 coordinate 503, forward strand.
GTGACATCCTCTTTCTGAGGTGCAGCCTCAGCTTCACTCTTCTCGTTCGCTTTCCTGGTGTCAAGCAGTTTCTTTATCTGCCGGTCAATCTCAGCATCCTCCACCCTGGAGAACATCAGCTCACCGGCAGAGACGACATGTCCCGGCGCCAGCAGGTCAGACCTGCCGGCCTCATTCCAGTGCCTTCCTGTTATGCCCAGCCATCCGCGCAGTTTGTCCATCGAGAAGGGAAGGAAGGGCTCAAGCAGGATTGCCAGGTTGGCGGTGATCTGCAGGGAGACATACATTATTGTCTTAACGCGGTCAGGGTCTGTCCTGATAACTTTCCACGGCTCCGTGTCAGCCAGGTACTTGTTGCCCAGGCGTGCCAGGTTCATTGCCTCGGCCAGTGCCTGGCGGAAGCGGAAGGCTTCGAGGTTGCTCTCCACATTCTGGCGGCAGGTCATGATGGAACTGACGGTCTCACGGTCGTAGTCAGTCATCTCACCCGGTGCCGGCACCTCACCATTGTAATAGTTGTTGGTGAGTACCAGGGTGCGGTTGACGAAGTTACCCAGTATCGCCACAAGCTCATTATTGTTCCGGGCCTGGAACTCCTTCCAGGTGAAGTCGTTGTCCTTGGTCTCCGGGGCACTGGCACAGAGGGCATAACGCAGCGAGTCCTGCTTGCCGGGGAAATCCAAAAGATATTCGTGAAGCCATACGGCCCAGTTTCTGGATGTCGATATCTTATCGTTCTCAAGGTTCAGGAACTCATTGGCAGGCACGTTGTCGGGGAGTATATAACTACCCTCAGCCTTGAGCATGGCGGGAAAGATGATGCAGTGAAAGACGATGTTGTCCTTACCGATGAAGTGTATCATCCGTGTCTCAGGGTCCTTCCAGTATTTCTCCCAGTCGGGTGTCAGCTCCCTGGTGGCGGAGATATATCCTATGGGTGCATCAAACCAGACATAGAGTACCTTGCCTTCTGCTCCTTCCACGGGTACAGGCACACCCCAGTCGAGGTCGCGGCTCACAGCTCTTGGCTGCAGCCCCTGGTCGAGCCACGACTTGCACTGGCCGTATACATTGGTTTTCCATTCGGTATGGTCATCCAGAATCCACTTTCTGATCCACGGTTCATATCTGTCGAGAGGAAGGTACCAGTGGAGGGTATCGCGCATCACCGGGGCACTGCCGCTGATGGTTGACCGTGGTTTGATGAGGTCTGTGGGACTGAGAGAGGTGCCGCACTTCTCGCACTGGTCGCCGTAGGCATTCTCATTACCGCAGTGCGGGCAGGTGCCGGTGATATACCTGTCAGCCAGGAAGCAGCCGGCCTCCTCGTCATAATACTGGCTGGAGGTCTTCTCGATGAACTCACCCTGGTCATACAGCTTGCGGAAGAATTCCGAGGCTGTCTCATAGTGTATGCTGTTGGAGGTACGGGAGTAGATGTCAAAGGCGATGCCGAAGTCGGCAAAGGCTTTTTTGTTAAGCTCATGGTATCGGTCGACCACCTCCTGCGGGGTTATGCCCTCCCTGCGGGCCTTGAGGGTGATGGGCACCCCGTGTTCATCTGAGCCGCAGATGGAGATCACATCCTCGCCGCGCATCCTGAGGTAGCGGGTGTAGATGTCAGACGGCACGTAGACCCCCGCCAGGTGCCCGATATGTATCGGTCCGTTGGCATAGGGGAGAGCAGAGGTGATGAGGTGGCGCTTGAATTTCTTCATCAGGATTGAGTGTTGCTGAGTTAACCCGGCAAATATAATGAATTTAGAGAACCGCCGGGCAGCAGGTCACCCCTCCTGGCCGAAGGCGGTAAGCACCTCATGCGTGTAGGTGCGGGATACAGGTATGACTGACGGCGGGACAGTGTCCAGCTCGAGCATCAGCCCGTCCTTCTCACGCCTTATCAGCTTTACCTTCTCAATGTTGACTAGATAAGAGCGGTGACAGCGGATGACATGTTCCTGCTTCAGCTCATCCTCCATGGCCCTGAGGGTGTTGCGGAGCATGAACTTCGACATCTTGCTCCGGGTCTGGTACCAGACGGTAACATAATTGTCGCTACCCTGGATCCACAGTATGTCAGAGCGTTTGAGAGACATCCTAAGGACACCCTTCTCGTCCCTGAGAGGGATCATCGGCTTCTGGCCGGTTATGTCAGGCTGCTCCATGATACCGGTAAGCTTCATTTTACTGTCGCGCCACGAGAACCATAGCCAGAGGAAGGTATAGGGCAGCAGCAGTGTCAGCGAGGTGTTCTGTACCGACCTGCCCATGAGCTCCGTAAAGGGGCGCTGATCGTGCAGGATCACCACCTCAAACAGGGTAAAGAAGAGTGCCATTGAGAGGATCTCCGCCGCTACCCAGACAAGGTAGTGCCATATCCTGAGGGTGCCTCCCCGTTTGACACTGTGATACATTATTATGCGGCTGATGGCAACCACCAGTACTCCGGCCAGGATCACGCCGCTGGCATAAAGCAGGAGGGTAGGTTTTGAGGCTTCAAACCAGGTGGCTACACCGAACGGAGTGTAAAGGTTGAGGAACAGCAGTGCAAAGCCTGCCGTAAAGAGTATCGTTGTGACGATATTCCCTTTTTCTGTAAGGTATCCGGGAAGCTTTCTGCTCAGGTCAATATTCATCGCATCAGTTGTCAATGCAAAAGTAACACTTTTGGTGATCTGCCGTTTTCCAGCCTCTGCCGGCCGTAAGATTTCACCCCTCTATGGGCTTTTTCGTCCCCCTCAGGGAGTTTTTGACCCGTGGCAGGGGCGGAGGAACCAATTTTTTGGAAGCTCGTTCGCAATCCCTTTTGTTTGCCGAAAAATTGGGTTATGGGTTACACCGGCAGTGAGAGAGAGTTTGCAGCACACTTCAGGGGAGGGGTGACGGAGGGCATTATTCCCGGTACCGGTATCACTGTCAGGGAGGAGTTATTTCATTCGTCGGGCAGCTACCGCTATCCTGACGAGGGCAGAGTGTCTTCGGTATTTCGTTCACTCTTCAGGTCGGGTGAGATGGAGCTTGACAACGGGCAGTTCCGCTATTGGATCATGACCCCGGGCGAAACCAGGGGCAGGGGTGCGGTGGTACTCCTGCACGGGCTCAATGAGCGTAACTGGAACAAGTATCTGCAGTGGGGCATGAGGCTGGCTTCTGACACAGGCAGACCGGTGGTGCTGTTCCCCAGTGCCTATCATATGAACCGGTCGCCGCGCAGCTGGATCGACAGGCATCTTATGATGCCACTGGTTGCGGCGCGCACCTCACTGTTGCCGGATACCAGGCTCTCAACCTTCGTCAATGTTGCCCTCAGCACCCGTATGTCACTGTCGCCCCAGCGCTTTCTGCTGTCAGGATACCAGACAATCAGGGACGTTGCAGAGCTTACAGCAGCAATCAGGGAGGGCTCTCATCCGTCGCTGCCCGGCGGTGGCCCTGTCGATATCTTTGCCTATTCAATAGGGGCACTGGCAGCACAGGTGATGATGCTATCCAGACCCTCCCTCCTGCCCGGTGACACACGCGTGATGCTCTTCTGCGGCGGCAGCGCTTTTGGCATGATGAACGGTACCTCGAAGCTGATAATGGACAGCAGGGCCTTTGAGAGGCTGGTCTCATTCTATCTCTCCTGGCCGGGAAAAAACGGACCTCCCGATGACAGCCGGTTTATGCAGATCATGAATGACACCCCGGAGGGTGAGGCATTCTATGGTATGACGTCACTGCGAAGGCTTAAGGAGGTCTCCGGCACCCCCTTCAGAAACAGTGACGGAATGTTCAAGGCCGTCACTTTTGCCGGCGACAGGGTTATACCCGCCGACGCTGTCTCAGCCACCCTGAGGGGCGCCGACCTGGAGATATGGCAGCCGGGGTATCCCTTTACCCATGAAAACCCATTCCCGCTGCTGGCCGGAGAGCCATCGCAGGCCGTCGACAGCACCTTTGACAGGCTGTTCGGGACGGCGGCGCGGTTTCTCTCACGGTGATTTCTGTCACCATGCGTTTAGGCCTTTTTCACATTAAAGTATATTGGATCAGGCGAAACTTGCCCTACTGAAATTTTATCTCTCCGTACGCGGGTTCACCTGAGAGATTTTTCTATGCCTGACGGGCTGTCTCTATGAGATTTTTATTTGCGTCAGATGAGCTATTTTCTACCGGATTTGTCTCTTCCTGCAGAAAATCGGGTGATTTTATGTAAGTTTGATACTGTCACCATTCAGTATCATCATATGAAGCCACTTACCATACCGCCCTGGCTAAGGGAGGGCGACAGGATAGAGATCATCACCCCTGCAAGTCATATTGAGGAGGATGTTGTATTGCAAGCGGTGAAGATGCTTGAAGAGTCAGGCTTCAGGGTCACGCTGGGCAGTCATGTCTTTACCCGTAACGGGCCCTTTGCCGGCAGCGATGATGAGCGGCTGGAGGATATCCAGAGGGCTACCGATGATCCGGAGGTGAAGGCTGTCCTCTGTTCCCGCGGCGGTTACGGAATGTCAAGGATCGTTGACCGGATCGATTTCTCCGCACTGAGAAGGACCCCCAAATGGTATGTAGGTTACAGTGACATCACCTCACTGCACCTCTGGCTTAACACGGTCTGCGGTATAGCCTCTCTTCATGCCGAGATGCCACTCAACTACTCTGATCCCGGATATTCGCCGCTCTGCTATAAGACGATGGTGAGTGCACTCAGGGGCGAGGCCGGAGCGGTGACCTGGAATCCGCCGCGTGAGGCATCGTTTGAGGTATCAGGAGTGGTGACGGGAGGAAACATCTCTCTCATTTACAGCCTTAACGGTACCGTCGCGCAGCCTGACACCGGAGGATCCATACTCTTCATTGAAGAGATAGGGGAGCAGTTCTACCATCTTGACCGGATGCTTACCTCAATGCGGATGGCCGGCATGCTTAAGGATCTTTCCGCTCTGATTGTGGGTGGGATGGAGAAGATCACCGAGGGAGAGCATGTCTTCAATCAGACTGTTGAGGAGGTGGTGATGAACGTTGTTGGCAGTTACGGATACCCTGTCCTCTTTGGATTCCCGGCAGGTCATATCAGCGACAACAGGGCGCTTTACCTGGGTCGTACTGCGCAGATCAGGCAGTCGGGCAGGGAGGCTGTCCTGAGCTGGCTGTAAAAAAAGTCTGAAGGTCAGACGTCTGAAGGTCAGAAGGTTCCCGTTACGCTTCACTATCGGGACTTCGTATCCGCCAGGTAACGGATACTCGCTTGCGGTATGATGATTTAAGTAACTGATTACCAACTCATAATTCTTAACTCTTCACTACTGCCGACTGAAGACTGCCGATTGTGGACTGAATCAGAATGCCGCCAGCAGCAGGTTTATGTCCTTGGAGAGTATCCCGAACTTCTGTCCCAGTGCTTCGTTGGTGAGGATGCCGTTATAGATGTAGACCCCGTCGCGTAGTCCGTTGTTAAACTTGAGCATGGGTGTAATGCCGCCTGCATCGGCTATCTCCTGCATCAGGGGCCGGAAGACGTTACTCAGGGCTATGGAGGCCGTCTTGGGCACCCGGGAGGGGAGGTTCCATGCAGAGTAATGTATCACCCCGTGTTTTTCGTAGATGGGGTCTTTTATTGCCCGCGGCTCTGCGGTCTCGACGCATCCTCCGGTGTCTATGCTGAGGTCCACGATCACCGATCCGCGTTTCATTCCCTGTACCATCTCCTCGGTGACATAGAACCACGGCATGAGTATGTTGGTTGAGAGTGCTCCTATAAGTACGTCGGCCGATTTCAGTGCTTTCTGCAGCACCTGCGGATGGAAGGTTGAGGTGTACAGTCTCTGCCCCAGCAGGTTTTGAAAATTGCGCAGACGGTGTACCGATGTGTCGAACACCCTTACTATCGCACCCAGGCCCAGGGCTGCCCGGGCAGCATATTCACCGGCGGTATTGGCACCGATGATGACTACCTCGGTGGGAGTCACCCCTGTCACTCCTCCAAGCATCACCCCCTTTCCTCCGGAGGTTGTGCTGAGGTATTCCGAGGCCAGAAGAACGGATGTGATGCCGCTTATCTCGCTCATCGACTCAACGACGGGAAGCATGCCGTCACTGTCCTTTATCTTTTCGCTGGCCAGTGCCGTCACCCGTTTGCGCATCATCAGTGCGACGGTCTCCTCATTGGTTGTGGCAGCATTCATGAAGGAGATCACTATCTGCCCGCCCCTGAGCATCGAGGCTTCATCACGGGTGAAAGGAGCAATCTTTATGACAATATCGCATCCGTAGATCTTCTCCGGAGTATCAGTCACCATGGCCCCGTTGTCGCTGTATTCCATGTCACTGAAGCCTGCGGCCATCCCCGCTCCTGCCTCCAGGAATACCTCGTGTCCGGCGTCGCTGAGTATCCTTACAGCTTCGGGTGTGAGCGCAATGCGCTTCTCATCATCAAGAACATCATGCGGCATGCCTATCGACATATGCCGTCTGCCTACGGTCTTTTCAATCAGCTCTTCCTGAGGCATGAAGGCGCTTCTGGCAGGTTCAGTCATCTGGCTTCGTTTTAAAGTGTTAAACGGAAGAATACATTCGGCATATCAAAAATAAGATTTTAATCGGACGGATAACAGAGGGAGGGAGATAATTCAGAGGGAGGGGAGAAACAGCGAGCCCGGCGCTGATTCCACTATTCAGAAGATGCCACGAATCCACAGGTCTGCATGGCCAGGTAGCGGCGGGTTAAAAGCTCAGAGGGAGGCTGAAACCGGTGGCGTAATGTGCCTCCGTGGAGACTGCGATATCTGCCACGGAGCCAATGCTGGCCAGAGGTTTAAGCTCAGTGGGAGGGTGAAGCCGGTGTCGTGGAGAGTGTCTCGATGACCCTGCCGCCGTCAGCAGTGACTGTGATCGAGACCCTCAGGGTGCCGGGTGGCAGAAGAGGCTCAATGAGTTCCGGCCACTCCATGAAACAGGGCGAGCCGGAGTCGAAGTACTCTTCAATGCCGAAGTCGAGAACCTCCGAAATTTTACTGATACGGTAAAAATCAAAATGATATACCGGCGGGCCATCAGGGCGGATGTACTCATTGACCAGCGTGAATGTAGGGCTGGTGACAGTGTCTGTTACCCCCATCTCGCGGCAGAGGGCCTTGATGAATGTGGTCTTGCCTGACCCCATCTGACCGTAGAAGGCAATGATCCTGCTGCCGGGCGTCTCCCTGAGGAAATGCCTCGCTGCCTCTGGCAGACTGCTCCTGTCACTGATCACCAGCTTCATGCGGCAAAAATAATCTTTTAAACCGGTTCGAGAAGGGCAAGCGGAAGCATCATCTCCTGAAGCGAGATGCCGCCATGCTGGAACGAGTCACGGTAATATGAGACTATATGGTTATAGTTGTTGGGGTAGACCAGGAAGTCGTTGCCGGTGGCAAAGATATACCTTGAGGTTATGTTCGTCATGGGCAGTCCTGCCTTCGCGGGAGCGGTAATCTCAAACACCTCGCGGGGGTTATAGTCAAGGTTTCTTCCTGTCTTGTAGCGCAGGTTCATTGAGGTCTGCCTGTCGCCCACCACCTTCATGGGCTTCTGCACTTTGACCGACCCGTGATCAGTGGTGATGACCACCCTCGCACCCCTGGCGGAGATGATCCTGATAAGCTCAAGCAGCGGAGAGTGGATGAACCATGAATGTGTCAGCGTGAGCCACGAGGCCTCGTCGCCCGTCATATCACGGAGTACGTTTACCTCTGTGCGGGCATGGCTGAGCATGTCAACAAAGTTATACACAATGACGTACAGATCATGTGTCAGTAGCTGTGACGCCTTCTCATTCAGGCTTCTCCCCTCGGCGTCAGAGCTCACCTTGCTGTAACCCCACCTGCATGAGATGCCTGCTCTCTGCATGTTCCTGGCAAGCAGCTTCTCCTCATTTAGATTTTTTCCCTCCTCCTCGTGGTCGTTGATCCAGTATTCGGGCATTATCTCCCCGATGGATGCCGGCATGAGTCCCGAGAAGAGTGCATTGCGCGAGTACTGCGTCGTTGTGGGAAGGATACTCATATAGAGCTCCTCCGAGACGGTACGCATTACCTGTCTCAGGTCTGCCGCAATGGTCTGCCACTGGTCAAGACGCATGTTGTCAATGATGATAAAGAAGAGCGGCGATCCCTGCCTTATCAGCGGGAAGATTCGTTTTGACATTACGGCAGGGGAGAAGAGGGGCTTGTCTTCCGACTCTGCCGACATCCATCTGAGGTAGTTGCCTGAGATGTATCGGGCGAAGGCCCTGTTGGCATCAGCCTCCTGCATCCGCAGCACTTCCATCATGCCGGGGTCAGAAGATCTGGAGAGCTCTGCCTGCCAGAAGGTGAGCTTGCGGTACAGGTCGCTCCACTGCCCGAAGGTGGACGATGAAGATATCATCTCCGCGATCGATCCGAACTCCTCCCTGAAGAGAGTGGTGGTCTGGCGGGTGACGATATCATCAATGTTGAGTATCCTTTTCAGGGACAGAAGTATCTGCTGCGGCTTGACGGGCTTGATCAGATAATCGGCTATCTGTGATCCGATGGCGGCATCCATGATGTCCTCCTCCTCGCTCTTGGTGATCATCACCACAGGGATTGACGGCCTGACGGACTTGATACGGCGGAGGGTCTCAATACCGCTCAGCCCGGGCATGTATTCGTCGAGAAAGATAATGTCATACGGTTTTTCCATGACCATATTAATGGCATCATTCCCGGAATGGCATGTCTCAGTCTCAAATCCCTTTTCCTTGAGGAAGAGGATATGGGATCTGAGTACTCCCACCTCATCGTCTACCCATAGTATTCTTATCTGGCTCACCGTCCTGCCATAATATTACCTGACCGTTCCATATTCCTTCCTGTAGAAGATAAGGTATCTGTCCAGCTCCTTGTCCACCCTGAATTTTTCCAGGTTATCGCGGCTGATCTGCCAGACGGAGACATCTGCAGTGTCAGCCTCGCGGATGTGAGCTGTGGGGTCGAAGGCGGAGACCCAGGCCTCAGCATCCGCTGCATCGCCAAATGGCCCAGTGGTTATCATTATGTAACCCCTGTCTACCGCGGCACCCTCGGTGCGGTAATTCATATCCGGGTAGGTATCGAGGTTATAGTTGATTATGTCAAAGACCATCTGGTTCATGTTTGCCCTGGCATTGCCGGCGATGATCATCACCCAGTGAGGCTGGAGGGGATCGGAATGATATATCTCTTCAGCGATGCGGATATCTTCAGCCTCTTTTACGGCCGGCATTTCACGCCTGAGGAACTCCGTTATCTCTGCAGCCCGCCTGCCTTCATCCGTGGCTGGGTATTTTATCACAAGCGAGTCGAGTTTCTCCTTGTACGCTATCTCTCCCATCAGGGCACCTGTGGCCATGGCATCGAGCAGCATGAATTTGGGTACCAGCTCATGATCCGGATATAGTCTCACTGTCTCACTGCTTATGGCCTGTGCCACGGCATACTGTTCAGCGGTGAATGCCTCCCACGCCTCTTCATATCTTCCTGCAGCCATGGCCGCCTGCTCCTGCTGCCTCCTGACATAATCAGGATCTGAGATGATAAGGGCATATTCCGTATCCGGGTATGAACCAAGCAGTTCAGCCCTGCGTCTTTCGGCCCTGGCAGGGTCACTGTGACGGAGCAGCCGGTAGAGCTCATAGAGTGCCTCTGCCTTTATCCTGTCGTCGTTGCCGGTGCGTGATGCCATCTCCAGCGATTCTGCTGCCGTGAGGGTATCACCCAGGCGTGAAGCCAGTATCTTTCCCTCACCGAGTAGTGCTGTGGCGCTCCTGCTGACGGATTGTCTCATCAGTGAGTCAGTGAGCGGCAGGTTGCGGAGATAATACTCCTGTGTCAGTGCGGGAGCCACGGTGGCAGTATCACCGGCGCCGGTCTCCTGTCTCTCCTCTGTCGCTGTGCCGTTGCTGAAGGCAGCACGGGCTTTGTTTGCACGTCTCCAGTTGTCTTCGAGCCTTCTCTCACCCCAGCGGCGCCTGAACTCCGTGCGGCCGAAGGTGAGGGCCGACTGGTTATAGAAGTACCATCCGCCCTCGGCAGAGATGGCCCCGCGGTAGCGCTGCTCATTCTCATAGTACTGCCCCATGTTGTACCTGTCGCTGCCGTCACCGGTGGCGGCTTTTCTCTGCTCTTCCTCAGCGGTACGCATTATACCGGCAATGAGCAGATCACGCTCTGCCGGGGTCATGGAGGCCACCCTGCGGAGACTGTCTTCGGTCGCCACCACGGTGTGAAACTCTGCATACTCACCCAGGTCGGAGGTCCTTCGGCTGATGCGATCGTAACCGGGGAACTGCCGGTCAACGAGATAAGAGGCGCTGTCATAATAGTTCCAGGCGGTCATATAGTCAGGCAGTGAATAGTAGTGTTCACCGAGAGCGAGGTATGATCGTGCCTTCTGCCGGCTGTTGACAGTGCTGCTGGCTGCTGCCTGTGACCACAGCTTCAGGGCCTCGTCGCTGTTACCGCGGCGCATCTCCAGCTCTCCCAGGGCGAAATAGATCTGGTCAAGATAGTCAGTGTTCTTGGAGTCACGCAGCATTCTGCGGAGCGACTTCATAAGGTCATCAGCATCACCGCGGGAAATGTCTGTCACCCCGGCCAGGTTGATGCCTGCATTGAACTCGAGGTCATACGGGGGGTTCATCCTGATAACCTGGCTGAAGTACCGTGTCGACAGGTCGTTGTCGCCGGCAGCCCTGCATACCTGGGCAAGCAGGTAGGTGAGCCGCACCCGTGTATCCTTGTCGTTGGTCTGTTCTGTAGCGCCGGTGAGTGGTGGGATGGCATCACTGTATCTCTCCTGCCGCAGAAGGATGTCAGCCTCCGTGGAGTAGTACATGGCCTGCAGCGGGCGTGAAAGGCTTTCCGGCTCGCCGATGGTGCGCAGCAGGCGGGTGGCCTCGGCATAATTGCCCTCCTCGGTCTGTATCCGTGCCATCCAGATGCCTGATTCGGTGACGATATCCGGGTCACTGGCTATGCTTATGGCAAATGAGAAGGATGTACGGGCGGCCATGAAGTTCTTCTGATGGAACTGAGCCTTGGCCATGAGTATATAGGCATCATCAACCCATTCATTGTACTCACGGCGGTTATAAAACTCCTCGCTGCGCTCATCGGCACCCCTGCGTTTCTTCTCTTCAGGCCTGGCAGTAATTGAGTGCAGGGCTATTACCTTCGATGCCTTCTGTATGGCACGCTCCATGTCTGATGTGGCGGCCCTGGCGGCTTCCGGTGAGGAATACTCAAACAGAGGCAGGATGGCACTGTAATCATCACGATGTGAAGCCTTTATCTTTTCAAGCCCGGCCTTATACGCTTCGTTGCCGTTGAACCAGATGTTGTACTTGGAGATGAGTGAGTGGTAGAAACGGCTCGAGCCGGTGTTCTTTTCCACGGAACATCCGGCCAGGGTCAGGGTGAGAAGGATGATCACCGCTGCATGATATAACGAGCGCCTCACTCTCAACAAAGAGGGTTTATATTTATAACTTGGCAGGTGTGCTAAAAGTATTCAAACTTACATAAAAACACCCTATTTTATGCTGACAGGCAAAAATCAGGGCCGTTGCCGGTATTAATGCAGAAAAGGAAGGGAGGAGAGGTCAAAACCTGCCGGCAAGGTAAAAGATCCGGCAATGGTTCACTTGACTTCCACTCTTTTTGTCGGAGCCATCTCTGCATTGCGCTTTTCAACCCTCTGCACCACCGACTCCGCGAGGGAGAGGAAGGCAACTCCCGTGGCACTGTCATTCAGCGCATCGGGGGTGCCGGCGTCGCCTCCGTCGCAGATGGTCTCAACGATGGGTATCTGACCCAGGAGATCCGTTCCCGTCTCGGCGGCAAGCCTGCTGCCGCCGTCTTTGCCAAAAATGAAATACTTTTTGTCAGGCAGCCCGGGAGGGGTGAAGAAGGACATGTTCTCAACCAGCCCCAGCACGGGAACGTTGATGGATTCGCTGCGGAACATCGCTATTCCCTTGCGTGCGTCGGCAAGCGCCACCTCCTGCGGTGTCGTCACCACTATTGCTCCTGTGACAGGAACCTCCTGGACCAGTGTCAGGTGAATGTCGCTGGTACCGGGAGGAAGGTCGAAGATGAGATAGTCAAGCTCACCCCAGTCGCCCTGCCCTATCAGCTGCTTGAGAAAACTGCTGGCCATAGGTCCGCGCCAGATGACTGCATCGGAGCCCTTGACGAAGAAGCCTATGGATAGCACCTTGATTCCGTGTTTGACCATAGGGATGATCATATCCCTGCCCTCCTCCTTCCTTACCTCGGGACGGTAACTTTCAGCATTGAGCATTCGTGGCACGGAGGGTCCGAATATATCCGCATCGAGGAGCCCCGTGGCATATCCCTTGCGTGCCAGTGCCACTGCCAGGTTGACTGCAACGGTGGACTTGCCGACGCCTCCCTTGCCGGAGGAGACGGCAATGATGTTTTTTACTCCTGGCAGAACCTCTCTTTTGGGGAGGGTCATCTTCTCAACCACGATTCGCGGTTTCACCTCTATGGATGATATGACAGTATCAGGACCGAGGGTCTCTTTTACAGCCCTGACACAGCTGCTCTTCAGTGAGCTCAGAAAGGGGTCATTTGACTTCTCGGGTACCAGCACGATGGCTATACCCTCATCAGATACCGAGATGTCACCGACCATGCCGAGTGATACGATGTCACTTCCCTTATCAGGATGAGAGACCTTTCTGAGTGCGTTGAGAACCTGTTCTTTTATTGACATGATATTTGGATTTGCGATTTGCGATTTGCGATTGTCGATTTTGGGTAACGATTTATGGATTTGCGAATGTCGATTTGGTTGTGCGTCCCGAAACTTCGTGTACGGGATTGATCCTGCACCTTCGTCGCAGGATCAAATTTATGATTTACTGGTTTATAATTTGCAAACAAATATACTAACGTTTGGGTTTTGGCTAAAGTTCAAGAGAGGGGTCCCAGAACCTCTCCCTGAACTCCTGTACCATGTCGTTTCTGACGGTGAAGCCTTCGTTTTCAAGTAGTTGCTGCATGGTTGACGAGTTGCCGAAGTGGTGTTTCCCGGTAAGCATCCCGTTGCGGTTCACCACACGGTGTGCCGGTATAAACCTTCCGGATGAGTGCGAAGAGTTGAGGGCCCAGCCTACCATGCGGGCAGCGCCGCCTGTTCCCAGATACCTTGCGATGGCACCGTACGAGGTTATCCGGCCGTGAGGTATCATGCAGGTGACATCGTACACGCGGCAGAAGAAGCTGTTGCTGTCACTCTCAGGGGCGCGGACTGATGATCTCTCTGTCATGTGGCAGGGTAAATGAGAGGTATGTTATCGGGATTCCATCTTTAAGGAACATCTCTTCATAATGGGTTCTTATCGAGAGCAGCGGGTCGCCGGGCTTATCGCGATAGAGATCGGTGACGGAGGTAACGGTCTTCAGCCCGTTGGTCTCTGCCACCGACAGGGTATAGTCGAAGAGCTCCCTGTTGTCTGTCTTGAGATGCACGAGGCCGCCGTCCCTGAGATAATGCCTGTATAGATTCAGGAAGGCCGGTCCGGAGAGTCTTTTCTTCTCTCTCTTTCTTTTGGGCTGCGGATCGGGGAAGGTGAGCCAGATCTCGTCTATCTCTCCCGGGGCAAAGAAAGAGCCGGTAAACTCTATCCGTGTTCTCAGAAAGGCAGCGTTGTTTAGTTTCATCAGGTGACTCTCCCTGGCGCCCCGCCACATCCTCGCTCCCTTGATGTCAATGCCTATGAAGTTTCTGTCGGGCCGGCGTGAGGCCATTGCCACGGTATATTCCCCCTTGCCGCAACCCAGTTCAAGAATGATGGGGTTGCTGTTTCCAAACCATTCACTGTGCCATCTGCCCTTCAGGCTGTGATCCTTCCTGAAGACCTCCTCAAACGATGGCTCGATCACATGGTCGAAGCCTTTCATCTCAGCCCACCGTGCCAGTTTATTCTTTCCCAACGCCCCTCTTATTTGACCTGCTCTTCTCTCACTGTGATCTTCATTCCAAAGTCGTAAACGCCCTTCAGGATGGTGTCTCTCATACCGTGTATGATACGGAAACCGTATTCTCCCGTCTCCGGGAACCAGACGTTTGATTTATACGGGATGGTCATCTCGCGAAGGTCGCCGGCCCCTCTTCCAAGCCATCTGCCCTGTCCGTCGGCCAGCATGGCATGGACCGTGTCCGTTACCGTGGTGCCGGAAGGAAAGGAGGTGATGACGAAGAGGTAGATGTTACGGTAAGGATAATCGGTGGAAGTGCGGAGCGAAAACCGTATGTCATAGGTACCGGTCGTATCATTAACGGTGCAGGAGTAGTCAACAGGCTCATACATGCTCCACTGCAGTTCCTCCATCCTGTGATTATCGGAGAAGAGTGTGCCCCGGGTGCATGAGAGGGTCACCACAGCCAGCAGTGCGGCGGCAAAAATCAGACTATCTCTTTTTCTTTTCATTGCGCCTTGGATATGGTTTCTGTTTGCCCCTGCGCTCACGGTTGCCGCTCTTTGTCTCAAATCTTGCCAGGCCGCTGTTCTGGAGAAGCAGGTCGTTGTTGCTGCCGAGACTCTTTTTCATATTGCCACCCAGGAGACTGTCAGGTTTGTCTCCTTTCCTGTTAAGCCTTATTATCTCCCGCACCCGTTCCACGGGCACCGGGGTGAGGTTGACCGCCGTTCTCGGGTCAGTTGAATACCAGTAGATGCCTGTGTGAACTTCCATTTTGATGAAGTGGGCTGTGCCTCCTGCAAGCTCCAGTGGTATATCCCGTGAAGGAAACTCCTTCTGTGCATCTATGTAACAGTCGAGCTCGTAACTCAGGCAGCACTTCAGTTTCCCGCACTGCCCGGCGAGTTTCTGGGGATTGAGTGAGAGGTCCTGGTAACGGGCATGTGATGTGGTCACCGACATGAAGTTGGTGATGTGCCCCGAGCAGCAGAGTGCCCGTCCGCAGGTACCTATGCCGCCTATGCGGCCGGCCTCCTGGCGGGCTCCTATCTGCCTCATCTCAATACGTATGTGAAACTCCTCAGCCAGCACCTTGATGAGCTGCCGGAAGTCAACCCTCTCGTCGGCCAGGTAATAGAAGATGGCCTTGGTCTTGTCGCCCTGGTACTCCACATCCCCTATCTTCATGGCCAGTCCCAGGTTCTCGGCTATCTTCCTTGATCTAAGCATGGTGGTGATCTCCAGCTTTTTGGCCTCCTCCCACTTCTGCAGGTCGGCCGGCCGCGCCTTCCTGTAGACCTTCTTCATCTCATCTATGACAGGAGGTATCTTCAGTTTCCTTAGCTGGCGTGAGACAAGAAAACCGGTCATGGAGACATACCCTATGTCGTGTCCGGGTGATGCCTCCACGGCAACAACGTCGCCCACCTCCAGCCTGAGGTCATTGACATTGCGGTAGAAACCCTTGCGGGTATTCTTGAAGCGAACCTCAATAACCTCGTTGTGGCGGGGGTCAAAAGGGAGGTCGGCAAGCCAGTTGTACTCATTGAGCTTGTTCTCCCCCGTATTGTATTTTATCTCCGGTACCGCAGGTTCGTCGCCTTCATGGGGATGTATATCTTCGCTGATCATGATCTCAAGTTCTGCCTTCCGGGAGAAAAAAATATTTCTATCCCAGGAAGATGATTGCAAAATTAGGAATAAATGGGCTAATTACAAGGGAATTCAGGCTCTCACCTTATAAGTCGCATTGTTCTGAGAGCCAGGTCGAGGAAAATCATTTTCGTGTTGCCGTTACTCTCGACATGCGCATAGGCAAGATTGAACTCCCGGTTCAGGGCAGTGATATTTGCCTCACTGATGAATGGGTGAAATTTTTCCGAGAACTCACCTTCGGCACGTGTGAGGTAAACCATCTTTTTTTCCCTGCCGCCGAAATTCATTACGAAGTTTTCACGTATCATACGGAGGGCGTAGGAGAGAAAGCTCTTCTGTCTCTCCCTTCCAAGGGCAGCTGTCTCCTCTGACCATGACACCAGCTTCTGTATATCCCTCACATAGGCGGTGCGCATAAGGCCGGTAAACCGGTCGAGATGTACGGCGGTCTCGTCATCTTCGCGGATAAGCTCCATGGCTCTTACCATGTTGCCGTTGGCTATCGCGGCGATCTCTGACGCACGCCCGGGATCCAGGCTGTGTCTGGCAGCCAGATAAACGCTCATCTCTTCGGCCGGGATGGCGGGTATCCTTATATGCTGGCAACGCGAAGTGATTGTCGGCAACAGCTTGTCATCCTCCTCGGACACCAGAATGAAGAGGGTTCTGGCGGGGGGCTCCTCGATGATCTTCAGAAGCTTGTTGGCTGTCTCGGGATTCATCTTTTCGGGCAGCCAGATGATCATGATCTTGAAGTCCGACTCGAACGATTTCAGGCTCAGCTTCCTGATTATCTCCGCTGCTTCGGCAACAGGTATCAGGGCCTGCTCGTTGGCCACCTCCATCGCCTCCGTCCAGGTGCTGAGTGAGAACCACGGTGAGCGGAGCACCATCTCACGCCATTGAGAGATGAAAGTGTCGCTCACCGGCTCGGTGCCCGATTTCTTCTTAATAACCGGAAAGACAAAGTGGAGGTCGGGATGGATCAGCTTGTCATACTTGACACACGAGGGACATCTTCCACAGGCATCTTCCAGGGTGCGGTTCTCGCAGCTTATGTACCGGGCAAAGGCCATGGCAATGGCAAACTTGCCGCTCCCCTCGGGTCCGTAGAAGAGCATGGCATGGCTTACACGGTTCTCCGTTACGGAGCACCTCAGCCTGTCAATTACTGTCTTCTGTCCGGGTATAAGTGAAAAGTCCATCTCTCCTGCTGCTGACGCAGGACAAAAATAGTAAAAAA
>CALMRD010000076.1 GCA_937871625.1 uncultured Bacteroidales bacterium
CAAAGCTTTACGGACTTTATTGACTTTTGACTTTACGGACTTTACGGACTTTCGACTCCGGCCTTTTGTCATCTCTTCGAAAAGCTTTATCTTTCGGCTCTTTCTTTCTTACCACACATGAAATATATCAGACTGATTACCTTATTGTTACTGTTTATCATCTCTTGCGGAAACCTTGCCGCCCAGCAGGGTACCGTCAAAGGAACAATAACAGGC
The DNA here is from genome assembly GCA_937871625.1 of uncultured Bacteroidales bacterium. GTDB lineage: Bacteria > Bacteroidota > Bacteroidia > Bacteroidales > VadinHA17 > SR-FBR-E99. The sequence goes on from CALMRD010000076.1 coordinate 217, forward strand.
AAAAACAACGACACACCCCTGACGGGTGCCCTGATAACCGATGCATCAGGAAGTGAACTGGGAAAGTCAGGCGTTGACGGCTCCTTTACTGTCAGCCTGGATGAGGGCAAACAGATGCTCTTCATCAACAAGACCGACTATGAACAGGCGATCGTCAGCGTCACAGTGACAGCTGGCGAAACAACTGAGATCGGTGCTGTGGCGCTCCCCGAAATGGCAGGCTTCATGATGGACATAGGGTCCGTCAGCATCATGGAGGGTTTTTCCGAAGACGGTTTCGAGACACAGTCGATACAGGGTGTCCTGAGTGCTTCGGCAGATATCTTTATGAGCACTGCAGCATATACCTTTGGACAGGTCATGTACAGGAACAGGGGTTATGACAACAACTACCAGAATGTAAGCCTCAACGGATTTGTAGTCAATGACATAGAATCAGGCGCACCCTACTGGTCGAACTGGGGCGGACTGAACGACGTGATGCGCAGCTCCATGGTCAGCTCCGGGCCGGAACCCATCGGCTTCCTCTTTGAACCGGTGGGTGGTGCTACCCGCATCAACACCAGGGCATCTGAGTACAGATCAGGTATCCGCGCTGTCTACTCCCGCTCAAACCGCACATACCCCAACAGGGCCATGCTGACATACAGCACCGGACTGATGAACAGCAACTGGGCTGTAACAGGAAGCTATTCAAGACGGTGGGGCGAACAGGGTTACAAAGAGGGCACCTTTTATGATGCCAACTCCTTCTTCCTGTCGGTGGAGAAGAAGATCAACAGTCGTCACAGCCTGAACCTGACCGCCCTCGACGCAATGTACCGGAGAGGTGTCGGCGGAGGCGCCACACAGGAGGTCTACGAACTGGCAGGAGACAACTACTACAATCCCTATTGGGGCTACCAGGACGGTGAAGTCCGCAGTGCCCGTGTCAGAAGCAGCAACAAGCCGCTGGTGACCCTCGCCCACATCTGGAAACCTTCGGATAAACTTGATATTCAGACCACCGCCGGCTACTGGTTCGGTAAGGGCGGATACACAGCCCTCAACTGGTATGATGTGCTCGACCCCAGGCCCGACTACTATCGCAAGCTGCCCGGCTATTTTTATGATGAATCAGATATTGATCGCATTACCAATGCCTGGCAGTCTGATCCGTCAGTCAGTCATATCGATTGGGACCATTTCTATTTCGCCAACAGGAAGAATATCTACACGGTATATAATGAAGGGGGAGTTGAAGGCAACACCCTCACCGGCAACCGCTCCAAGTATATTATTGAGGACCGTCGCAACGACCTCTCCCAGTTTCAGTTCAACAGCCGGGCCTCGTGGGATATTTCAACAGGACTGAATCTTACGGGTGGTCTGCTGGTTGATATCTACCGGGGCCACAACTTCAACGTGATAAGCGATCTGCTCGGGGGCGACTACTGGCTTGATGTTGACCAGTTTGCCGAGAGGGATTACCCCAATAACCCTGAAGCTTATCAGAACGACCTGAACAATCCTGATAACGCCGTCACCGAGGGTGAAACCTTCGGTAACAGTTATTATGCCTTTCAGCGTGGCGCCACCCTCTGGGGGACAGGTACCTATACCGGCAACCGTTACAAGGTCTACCTCAGCGCCCATGCAAGATATACGGCAATGTGGCGCGAGGGGCTCATGCGTAAGGGGCTCTTTCCCGATAACTCTCTCGGAGAGTCAGAAAGACTCGATTTTCCGACCTGGGGCATCAAGGCAGGTGGCGACTACCGCTTCACCGGCCGCCATATGATACTCTTCAACACCCTCATAACCACAAATCCTCCCCTCTTCAGAAACAGCTTCCTCTCACCCCGGACACGTAATACTCTGACGCCGGAGCTGCGCGAAGAGATGATATTTTCAGGTGATGTAAGCTACGTGCTCCGCTCTCCCGCGGTCACGGGAAGGGTGACAGGCTACTACACCCGCTTCATGAACCAGACTGAGGTGACAAGCTTCTACCACGACGAGTGGAGGACCCTTGTCAACTATGCCATGACAGGCATTGACAAGGAGAACTACGGCATCGAAGCAGGTGCAGAGATAGGCATCACCTCTGAGCTGACCCTTAACGCCGTGGCATCGCTCGGACAGTACCTCTGGATCAGCAATCCCGACATCACCATCACACAGGACAACAACAGCCAGGTGCTCAGCAACGAGGAGGTGTGGATACAGTATTTCAGGCAGAGCGGAACACCCCAGACTGCACTTGCACTGGGCATCGAGTACAACTCCTCGAGGTTCTGGTGGGCGGGCATCACCGGCAGCTACTATGACAACATATACCTTGACTTCAATCCTGTCACACGAACAAAAGACGACACCGGATACTATCCCTACTGGGACTACCAGCAAAAGGCTGACCCCGGGTTCCTCATAGATATCTTTGTCGGCAAATCGTGGAGGATTGATGACCTCTACCTTACCCTGAGCGCCAATCTCAGCAATGTCCTTAACAACCGTACCGTGATCACGGGAGGTTACGAACAGTATCGCTATGACCCTGAGAGGCCTGACCTGTTTCAGCCGCGCATCTATTACGCCAACGGCTTTAACTACTTCATTAATCTCAGCATCAGGTACTAATAAGTGAAGGAGGAACAGATAATGGAAAGAATCAGACCGATATACCAACTTGCTGCTTTAGCGACCCTGTTGCTTTGTGTAGTTTCATGCAGCGACAATAACGAAACACCGCCTCCGGAAAAGGCGTTTGTTCCCGGGGAGATAGTGAGTGTCCAGCAGGTCAGGGCACTCTATGCCGATCAGCTGGCTATCTCAGACTACACCCAGCGTCATCCCGTGGAGATTGTAAACGACTGGGCAATACGCGGAATTATTACCGCCAGCGACAAGGAGGACGGCAACTTCTATAAGGAGGCTTACATCGAGGATGCAACCGGCGGATTGAGATTGCTGTTTGAAGCCACAAGCGGACTCTATATCGGAGATTCGGTCATCCTCAATGTAAAGGGACTGTGGCTGGGTGACTATGGCAACTTCTGGCAGCTGGGCGGCGTGCCCTATTACCAGGAGGACGGCACCGTGAGAGTCGGAGGCATGAATATGGACAGGCAGTGCCTGAAGCTCTCCATAGGCAATCCCACCTACCCGGCAGCGTTGACTGTAACACAGGCCCGGAGCAGTGCCTACCTCGGACGACTGGTGAGGCTCGACGGGGTGCAGTTCACCGATGCCATGATAGGCCAGACATGGGCCAACGCGGCTGATCAGGTGACAGAGAACAGGACGCTGGAGGATTGTAATGACAAGACCATCATAGTGCGTACCAGCGGGTTCTCAGCGGCAGCAGGCGAGCTGCTTCCGTCAGGAAACGGAACTATCACCGGTATAGTTACAATCTTCAACGGGACCTACCAGTTCCTGGTGCGTGATTTCGATGAGGTGGATATGACCGGCACGAGGTGCGGTGTGGTGGAGCAGCCCCTGGGCACCCCTGTCGAGACCCTAACCGAGGACTTTGAGGGCTTCGGCGATGATGATGAAATCTACATCAGCGGATGGCAGAACATTGCCACTGCCGGTGGCCGCATATGGCTTGCCCAGGTCTTCGGAGGCAACGGCTACGCCCAGGCTACAGGCTACAACTCAAACCTCACCTCAATGGTTACCTGGCTTATCACAAGGCCTGTCACCATCTCAACGCAGAAGGTGCTTACCTTCCAGACGGCCAAAGCCTACTGGGAACATACCGGAACAAACATGCCAATGGAGGTGCTTGTCTCAACCGACTACGACGGAAACAATATTGCCTCTGCCACATGGACTTCCCTGACGGCTGTAATGGCTCAGCAGAGCGACGCGGACCACACCTTCATTAATTCAGGAGATGTCAACCTGCCTGTCGCTGCCGGGAAATCGGCCGTAATTGCGTTTAAATACACAGGCAGCAACACTGAGAGTACATCCTACCGCATTGATAACATTGCTGTTACGGCAGCAGGGAAATAATATCCGGACATGAAGATCAAAACTATATTTCAGCTTACAATTGTTACTTTTATAATTGCATCCCTGTCATGCAGCCGTGAACCGGTGCCCCCTCCTGAACCACAGGTAGACTATATCACCATCGAACAGCTCAGGATGATGCACGAACAGGGAATCGTCACTGTAGATACCAATGTTTATATCCAGGGAATCATCACCCTAACGCCGGAGCTGGGCAATATTCCTGACTTCGTGGCTTATATTCAGGATACTACTGCAGGAATCTGTCTGACAGTAAGCGGCAACAACACCTTCTCACGTGACTCCGAGGTCAAAATATTGTGTCGAGGTGTCTCTTTCACCGTCTATAACGGACTGCTGCAGTTCGGTGACATCAGCATTGCAGATCAGACGTCGCTTGTCAGCCTCACTCCGCCCCCGCTTGAGCCTGAGACCGTGACTATTACCGAAGTTCTTTCAGGTGATTACCAGGCAGAATATGTCAGGATCGAGAGCGTACAGTTTGCAGCTCCGGGAAGCTTCTCAGGAGAAAACATACTTACTGACTGCTCAGATGAACTGGAGGTCTATACCCGCTCTGATGCCACCTTCTCATCAGAGACGCTGCCGGCAGGCAACGGATACATAAAAGGTGTTGTCTCCGAATACAACGGCGTGCAACTGCTGCTGAGGGACGACACGGAGAATGAGATGACCGGCGAGAGGTGCGGCGGAGCCGGTACGGTCTACCTGACTCAGGACTTCTCGACACTTGTCAAATATGCGGATGTGAGCACTCTGGCCGGCTGGAAGACCTATCCCCAGGCGGGGACAAAAACATGGTACGGCAACGAGGTCAGCTCCCGCAAGTGGGTACAGGCCACAGCCTATAACTCCGGAGAGGCCTCGGTGATCACATGGATGATTGCACCGGTCATCGACCTTACACTGGCAACAGAACCTTACCTGCTATTCGAGAGCGCCGACGGATACGACAACGGCGCAACAATGAAGCTTTATGTCTCAACCGACTATGACGGTTCGGCTACTCCATGGAATTTCACGTGGACAGAGAAGAGCTTCAGCCTGCCTGTCTTAACAGCTTCGGGTTACAGCCAGTTTGCCAGCTCGGGAGAGATTGACCTCTCTGCATATAATGGCAGTCATCTCTGGATAGCCTGGGTATATGACGGTGGCACCGGCCGAACAACAACGTGGGAGGTGGATAACGTGCTTGTGGCGGAGAAGTGACGAAGGGCAGCCTCACGGTTCTTTTGCTGGTCTGCCTTGCAGGTACCACTGCCGGCCAGCCGCCTGAGGGCTATTACAACAGCGCCGCCGGGCTCACGGGAAATGCTCTTCAACAATCTCTCCATGATATTATAGACGAACATACACAGCTGGAATACAGTGCACTGTGGCAGTGCTTTTCTACCACCGACGTCAGAAGTGACGGGGTAACCATATGGGATATCTATTCGGACGTTCCCGACGGCACTCCGGTTTATGTCTATACCCTCTTCAGCGGGCAGTGCGGCAACTACGACAGTGAGGGCGACTGCTACAACAGGGAGCACTCGTTCCCCAAGAGCTGGTTCAACGATGCACTTCCAATGTATACCGATCTGTTCCATATCTACCCCACTGACGGCTGGGTGAACAACAAAAGAGGCAACCTGCCCTACGGTGAAACCTCCTCGCCGTCATGGACATCGACCAACGGGAGCATGGTCGGCCCATCCTCTGTGGCAGGTTATACCGGTGCCGTGTTTGAACCTGTTGACGAGTACAAGGGCGACCTGGCCCGTACCTTTTTCTATATGGCCGCACGATACTACGGTGAAGACAGCCAGTGGCCGGGGAGCGACATGACCGAAGGCGCAGAGCCGAAGCCCTGGGCGCTGGCGATGCTGCTTACCTGGCACCGGGCCGACACCGTCAGTTTCAAGGAACGAAATCGCAATAACGCGGTATACAAATACCAGGGAAACCGCAACCCGTTCATCGACGAACCGTTATACGCCGAAAAAATCTGGGGAACACTCAATGCCATTGAGGAGACTGCGGAGAACAGGGTTTCAATTGCCCTCTACCCCAACCCGGCACAGGATTATCTGAATATCAGCATCACAGGATACATCTGCAATAAAACCCTTGCATACATCTATGATACGGACGGTTGCCTCGTGAGCATGGTGCCCGTTGATGACAGCACGACTAGAATCAGCATTGAAGGGTTTTCGCCAGGTATCTACTTCCTGCATATAACCTGTGACAGACAGGCTATTGGAGGTGTATTTGCAGTAACCGGCAGGTAATAGCACCGGTCTGTGACCGGCCATTCTGTTACACGGAAACAAAATGTGATGTCAGGTAGTTATGCAGATCCCCCCCGGCCGAACTCAAACTAATGGAATACAGATAAGTACCGAGTTCATGGCAACAGTGATCTGCCTATAGAGTATCTATTTCAGAGCCTTTGCCGGTAACAATGTTTCAGTCACTCTTCCCTCTTCAACAGTAACAAAATAGCTATGCCGGCCTGGATTAAGCGAAAATGATTCACTCAGGTGGCCATCTATGAAGAGCAACGCAGCATCATCCTCGCAGGCATATCCGGGTTCTATGATACCGGACTCTATCGCCTCAAGGTAGAGTGACCGTCTGTCAGGATTATCATAGTGAGGACAATGGCTGTACGGAAGAAAACCGAGACAATCAATAATTGAAAGTTCTCTTGGCCTGGAATCACTGTACCCACCTGTGAACCAGCACAGTGAGCCTGCACTACCTCCCGCCATGACTACTCCCTTTTCATAAGCCATTCTCAGAAGAGTGTCTATCCCCTGCGCATGCCAGACGGCAATCATATTCAGTGTGTTTCCGCCACCCACAATGATGGCATCTGCCGTGAGGATCTCCTCCTCAAAGCTCTTTTGCTCCGGGGAAGAGCTTATGAAGGTCCTTATTACACAAGAGTTGATGGCCATTCCTTCAATCAGTTTGTCCCAATAGGCAATAACCCTCGGATCGTCAGCTGCTGCAGTTGGGAAAAAACAAATCTTCGGTTTTTCCTTCCCCGTAAGAGTGGCTACATATTTAATGAATGCCTTGTCTGTACCATTGCCATACACAAAAATCATGCGCTTGATTTCTGCTTCAGATTTTCCGCGTGGGCCGCCCTGACTGTGGCATGCACTGTCACTGAACACAATGCCCACAATTAAAAACAGTAATAGCAACTTCTTCATCTCTGCCGGTGTGAATTATTAGCTATGCTGACGGATACTACTGTCGCGTCAAATACCTTTCCGGATTAAATAATATACCGATCTGAACTGAGAGGGATCATTCTTGTACAACTCTATCTCAGCAATATCGCCGTTGAAATAAGATCTCAAACGACTGTTTCCGGGAGTGTTTATTTCAGCTTCCAGGTGCCTGTAATAATCATTCCACCAGACTTTTTCATCCAGAAGTTTTGACAGGAGGAGGTTACAGCCATTCCTGTCAAACAGGTTTTTCTTTGCCTCCTGGTCCGAGCTGTCATCATGGATAATCATATATCCTCCCGGCTTCAGAAGTCTGATAACCTGAGGAAAACCGTCATGGAACCCGATTACATTAAGAAATCCTTCCGCAACAATGATATCAAACAGTCTCTTCCCGAAATCATGATCGTTAAATGAACTGCATAGCGTCACAATTCTCTCTGACACTCCTGCCTTCATGCATTTCAGTTTAAGCCATTCCAGAGCCTCGCAGTCGGGGTCCAATGCCATTATGTTGCCCTGCAAGTGTTCTGCAACCCACATTGTCGGAACACCTGTTCCACATCCAAGGTCAAGGATCTCCCGGTCTCCTCCCTCCGGAACCAGGTCAAATGCCCCGGCAAGGTACTTCAGCAGTCCCTTCCTGCACCTGTCCCTGATCCGGAAGTACTCCCCCCGCGTGTCTGTCAGAGTCATCTGTTGGCACTCTCAAGGATCAGCTTCACCACTTCCTGACTGACAGCATCAAACATTATCTCAATGTTGTTGGTATAATCTGAATTATGGCTCATGATGGCATCCTTGATCATGAAAACCTTGTAATCATGACTGTATGCCCCCATGTATGTGGCAAGCACACACCCCACAGCACTCAGGCCTGTGAGAAACAGCGTGTTGCATCCCAGCTCCTGCAGTACCTTGTCGAGATCGGTCTTTACAAAGCCGTCAGGGTAGGTCTTGATGATCTTTGGATCGTCAGGCTTTATCAGTACCGATGAGGGAAATTCAAACAGGTCTGTGCCCGGCCGCACACCGTACTCCTCTCCGTGATGATAGACAAGGACCACCGGGTAGCCATGCTGACGGAAAACAGAGATGTAATAATTGATGTTGGCCATAGCCGTTTTCCTGTCAGCCTCAGGAATCATTGGCAGAAAAGCATTCTGGATATCAATAACCAGAAGTGCAGGTTTAATCGGGGCAGCCTGTGTCTGGGCCGGTGCCGTAAGAGAATAGGCTCCAAGAATGAGAGTCAGCAGTGCAGGTAGGATTCTTGTTCTCATGAGTGAGGTTTTAATGAATTATTTCCTGATATTGAATTCCTGATCAATGTATTAAAAATTTATTACATGAACGTCAAAAGCTGTAACATGGAAACCGGGCAGAGAATGATATATTCATATATTCCTGATAAAGGTGTTCAGGGCTTTTGATATCTCGACCAGTTTATGACAGTCGACTATCTCCGGCCTGTCCTTTGGTGTATGAGTAATATCCTGTACAGCAATATTATCAACAAACCACTTGGATGACACCGCAATTGCCGGGACCCCGTTCTGAAGGAATATACTGTGGTCACCCTGTGGCCAGGGCTCTCCTTCGGTAATACCCGGATACCTGTTCATGACCCTCATTATTTTATTACTGAGCTCATCGGGAAGGTCAAAGAGAGAAAATGAGGTTAGACCTTCCCTGTACCCTGAACCGTCAATATTAATATTGATGATCATCTCACCAAATCTGTCGTGATTGGCTGCCAGGTAATTCATCTGGCCGGGAACGGCATAATAATCCTCTCCATTAAGGGCTACCAGCTCAATCAGGTTAGGCCCGTCATACTCCTTCAGGAGCAGGGCCATGAGCAGAAGCACAATAACCCCCGTAGCATTGTCAATTGCTCCCGGTGTTCCTTTTTTGGCGTCAATGTGAGCGGTGACAACAATTCGTTTTGTTGCCTCCCGGCCTTTGGTCGCAATGACATTATACCCCCTGGCCGGGATCCTTTCTGACCGTGATTCAAGCGTAACGGTTTTACCAATGTGTTTTAAAAGCCTCATCCCCTCCTCCTCAGTCATGTATACGGAGGGGATATCAAAATCACCATCCTCGATCAGGGGAAAGGGATAGACACCCCCGGCAAGGGCCGCATTCCTTCCTGTGGCACTGATAATCGCCAGGGGCTTGCCGCCCTCCAGAAGTGAAATTATCCTTTTATGTTCGTCAGGATTATAGAAGACAAAATTTTTCGGCATTAGCTGTTCCCCGGTTATCTCACCGTGAAGAAGCAGTATTTTGTCCATAAAATCCAGACTCTCAAGCTCACCAGGGCTTGAGGCTGCCGTGAGCTCTCCCATGCCATTGAACGAAAGGGAATAGGGTCCGGTAAGGACATGAAAGTCTTCTCCGCTACACTGCAGCAGGGCTCCGCCGTCGACCCAGTCAATAGCATCAAACTCTGCCGCGGAGGTTTTCCACCCCAGATGTGATAATTCATTCATCAGGAAACGGGTTGCCTCCCTGTTACCATCACTTCCGACACAACGCTCTCCAATCCTGTTACAAAATGTATCCAGGTAAAACAGACTTTTAGTGTAGAGATCTTCCTTCATCAGATATTAACTCCTTTTTCAATACTGCTTGTCAGATCTTTCAGTAACCGTACCATTGGTGCACCATCTACCAGGTCATGGTCAACGAGTATGGTCATGTTGAGCATCTCCCTGATTTTTATCTCGTTGTCAACAACGACGGGCTTTTTAATGACTGAGCCTATGCCAAAGGAGACCGGATGGACTGATCTGTGAATGAACCAGCCGTTGACTTTTCCCATCATGCCAACAGAGGTCACCACGGCATTACCCATTTGTCTGAAAGCGAAACGGGGATTTCCAAGCATCATTTTCCAGGCAAACCTCCTTGCAAATCCCGGAAGATGATAATATAGCCTTTCCGACACTCTGCTCCGCCTGTTAATAACAACATCACCGCCGGATAACTCCTGTTTCTTTGCATTTTCTATCTCAGCAGTTATCTCCTGTGCTGTTTTTTCGTTTGCCTTCTCAATAACCACAGGGATCGGGACTCTCTCACCGTTGATCATCTTTTCCACAAGGATCGATATATTAATATCCTTGAAAACCATAATTCTTCGTTTTCCGCAGAGATAGGAGGCAGCCTCCGGGTGATCTTTCAATACGGTGCCGATCACTTTTATAAGCCAGCCGTTGAAGGAAATATTCACACCGTCTCTCCTGGATACCTGAAGCATTTTTCTGCTATACGTCACATCAAACTCAAGCAGGGCAGCTACATGGTGCTTTTTCAGCCCAATTGCGAATGTGTCAAATGTGGCTATCCGTGATCCTGGTACCGCCCTGTAGCTGAATTCTTTATTCATTCCGGATTTTCCCTGTTCTTAATCTTGTAATAGGTCTTGATAAGCTTCCCGAACTGCTTCTCCTTCCTCCGTTTTTCTGCGACAGTAGTCTGAAACCGCTCCTGCTCTTTGTGAATCTTCAGGTAGTTTTCATAAGATTCCCTGCTGACATTTCCGCTGTTCACCGCTTCAATTACCGCACATCCCGTCTCACCCATATGACTGCAGTCGGGGAACCTGCATCGTTGTGCCAGCTCATGGATATCTTCAAATGTTGCAGCGATGCCGTCAATGTCATCAGTAACACCCAGTTCTTTCATGCCGGGAGTATCAATGATAATACCTCCGTTCCCGAGAACAAAAAGCTCACGGTGTTCAGTTACATGTCTCCCCTTGTTGGTGCTGTGGCTGATCTCCCCGGTTTTGAGCACCTCCTTGTGTAGCAGGTTATTGATCAATGTCGATTTGCCCACCCCCGAAGAACCAATTACGCAATAAGTCCTGCCTTTTTGAATGTTGTCGAGCAGACGGTCAATGCCATCACCGGTTATGTTGCTGAGCAGGATATACTTCATATCTCTTCCCCTGTTCATGAGTTCACCTAATGCGGCTGCTATTTCATCCTCCTTCACGAGATCAATCTTGCTCAGTACCAGCACCGGTTCGATAGCGGCTGAATGGCAGATAGCAAGATATCGTTCCAGCCTGTTGATGCTGAAATTGTTATTGATAGCCTGTACGATAAAGGCAACATCAATATTGGCAGCGATGACCTGTTTTTCACCTGGTCTGCCGACAGCCCTTCTGGCAAGAAGAGACTTCCGGGGAAGAATACTATTGATGAAGGCCTGCCCTCCCTCATAAACTGTCATTGCCACCCAGTCGCCAACGGCAGGGAAGTCCTCCCTGGAAGCAGCTGAGTAACGCAGATTGCCTGTTATCTCGGCATCATACTCCTGCTCACCATCTGAGACAACATATCTCTCACGGTGTTCCTGGGTTACGCGTCCCGGTGTAAATCCCGAGAGGTCCGGATTGCTCAACTCCTGCGAGAGCTCTTGTGGGATTCCTAAATCAGTTAATCTCATTCTAATTGGTCTACTATTTAAGAGCTTCTTTATAAAACCAGGGATTGATTCTCTTCAACCCTGAATTTAATAATGCGGACTATAAGATCCATGGGCAATGGCTTATCTATCGGGAACTGTACTGATCCTTTACCTTTTCTGTAGCCTGACAGTTCCTCTGCGAATTTTGCATGGCCTGTCGGGGTTGCATAGAATCCTATATGGTTTTTAAAACCGGCGAAATAGACCAGTGGTTTGCCATTCAGCCGGTATGCCGGCATCTGGTATGCGATACCTTCTTCGGCTCCCGGTGCATTAGCCAGGATTGCAGCCCTCATCTGCTTCAACAACTCCCGCACCCCCTCCGGAAATGAACCTATATATTCTTCAACTGTCATTTCTTTGATTATTACTTTGTCCCCTCTTTCTATCGCCTGCTTATGCTGACCGATGACCAGCAGATACTTAAGCTGAAGTCATTATATCATGAACCAAAGGTCCGTATTAATATTGATTACACAAAGACCTGGTGAAGGTCAGAAGTTCAGTGCCCCCAAACGAACCGTGTCCTGGTATAATAATTTTTGCATCTCTGAACCTGTCTGTGATTCGGTCAACGGTCATCGGGTACTCAGACAGGTCTCCATCTGATATATTTCCAAGGCTTTGCGAGTCAAGACTTTTACAGATACATCCGGGAAAGAGTATTTTCTCTGAGGGTATCCATACAACAATGTTATCCATAGAATGGGCAGGCCCATAGTAGTAGCAATGAATTGACTTCTCTCCGAGCATGATTTTCAGTGAGTCCCTGAATCCGTGATCTGGAATGGGCAACCCTTTTTCCCCGGCAATTTCTATTGTACGCTGGTTCGCCCAGGACTTTATCCCCCGGGTCTTCAAGAATCCCAGTCCCCCCATGCAGTCATCATGCCAGTGGTTAGGAACAAAACCCTGGATTTTAAGTCCCATATGCTCTTCCATATAAGATACAAGTATACTGGTAAGGGAATCATTCCATGGAGTATCGAACAGGAAAGCCTGATCCTTATCAATGAAGATCAAGCCGTTGGCTCCCACCCTTCCATACCCGGGCAAGGTACAGTAAGAGATATGAATGAAAGCGTTATCCGATATCCTGGCAAGTTCCAGGTCAGATGAAATCCCGATGACTTCCTGAGAGATACAGGCAAGATGCGTGAGCCCCAGCAGCATCAACAGGTATAACCTCTTCATTCTATGGTAATCTTTCAGATGCCCTGTTTTTTGTTGTCGAAGATGCCTCATGCGGATCCTGTTCAGTTATTTCTTCACGATCCTGTCAGCTGCCAGCTTTCCCGTGAGAATAGACATCGGGACACCTCCGGGACTGTATGTCCACTGGCCTGCCTGGTAAACCGACGGAATTGGTGTCAGCACTGCTCGGTTGGCTTTCTGAATCTTGTTGATGACCGGCATCTGTTCACGAAATGCCCATCCTGTCAGGCCTCCCTCGGAACTGTCAACCCTCCTGGCAATACTAAGCGGTGTAAAGGAGAAACGTGCTATGATCTTGTCTTTTAATATAGGATAGACTGAACCTGATATTACTTTCAACATACGGTCCTCCAATTCCCTGGTGAATTCATCAAGCCACCCTGTCTCCTCAACTTTTTTGAAAAGATCATACTCGGCAAGAAGACTGATGATAACTCCTGTTTTGCCGGGAGGCGCCATTTCCGGATCCTTAAGTGCAGGTATTGATATCTCATATGTGTTCAACCGGGTAAACCTGTCGAGCCACGAGAGTATCTCCTCCTTGCCGGCCTCACTGAATCTGGCCAGGAGTTCATCCAGCTCCTGCCTGTGGGTTTCACCCATACCCTGCCTTGAGGGAGTGTAGAAAAAGTGACCGTGAGCTATCTTTCCGAAGCTCGCCGGTGGCTCATTGACTTCAAGGAAGAGTGAAAATACCGAATCTCCTCCCCTGTTGGAAAGAATCTTCGCTTTTGTCTCTTCTATTTCTATCCTGACCGCCGAAGGCAGGTTATCAGTTTTGGTCATCGTGTAGAGCCTCTTCAGATCGGCGGCCCATATCAGTTTGTTATATTTATAGCTGGTATTCTGATCATCAACGACCAGGTTGTCAGCAGGAAAGAGACCGATGATTGTCTTTTCATTCCTTATTTCACCTCCAAAATCCAGGATCTTATGCCTGAGGGCTTCAGCCAGGCTGCCCACTCCACCGACGGGATAGAAATAATCGAGATAGAGTGAAAAGTAGCTCAAGGCAAAGAACGAAGGAGTGTTTTTGAAAAAATGCTGGGATATGATATCTCTGAGTGAGGCATCACTGACAACAGACTTCAGATACTCCTCTACGGGGACGATCATCCGGCTTATCTTCCTGACTGTCAGCAGAAACCTTGGAAACCATGGGAGTATTTTCATCAACACGAAGCCGGGATCCCGTTTCAGATCCTTGAATATCGGATTCTCTATGCCATAGAGTACATCCATGTGCTTCATTATCTTCCGGATGATTCTGACGACCTCGTCGATCTCACTCTTGCTGCCGGGATAGAATTTCTTCAGCAGGTCGCTGTATTCCGCAAGACTTTCAATATCCCTGATATTCAGAATCTCACTCTCAATACCTACTGATACCGGACTTTTAACAACATCAAGCTTGATCTTCAGATCTTTAAGCATTGTATGAATTATCCCGGCATCCAGCAGTGCCCTTACTCCGGCATCAAAATAAAAGCCGTCGCGATTAAAAGTGTTGACCAGTCCCCCGCACTCGCCGTTTTTTTCAAGAAGCAGAACCTTCTTGCCGGCACGTGCCAGGTATACCGTAGCAGTCAACCCCGCAACGCCGCCTCCAACAACAATCGTATCAAATTCTTGAACAGACATAGTATTCAGTTTGACAAATCAACACCACTTCCCGGCTCCTCCGGATCTCATCTCTCAAGCCCTGCCAATCGAATGGTTGTCTTCCAGAGTTCCAGTGCAGCCTCCCTGTCCAAAGCTGGTGGCGCCGGTTCCTCTTCGGTGGTTAGACTGAAAAACTTTCCGCTAACTGACTCAAGCTTTTCGGATACACCAAGATAGTATAATGCCTCCGCCGATATCTCAGGAGATTTTAATGACCTGTCAAGGAAATTTCTCTTGAACCATTTGTAAACGGGACCGTTTTCCTGCCCCGTTTCCGTCTTCACCGCTCCGGGGTGCATAGTATTGATGGTCACGCCGGTTCCCTGAAATTTTTCGCTGAAGACAATCATAGACAGAAGCTGGGCCATTTTGGCCGACCCGTAGCTATTTAGTCCCGTGTATCTCCTTCTCTCCCACATCAGATCATCTAGCCTCAGTCCCCATGCCGCAAACCGGTGGGCTTCTGACCCTACCATAATGATGCGGGCTTTTCCATCTGATGACAGTTTTTCCTGTAAAAGGAAATTCATTATGAAGGATGACAGATAATGAACGACAAAAACCTTCTCAAGGCCTTCATCGGTTATCTCCCTCTTCGTCAGGTATATACCCGCATTGTGGATGATAACGTCAATAGCCATGTCGAGCTGTGCCAGTTCATTTGATACCCTGAATATATCCCTCAGACTGCTCAGATCAGCTATTCTGTAGTCGCACCTGACACCAAACTCATCTTCAATTTCGCGTTGAAGAGCCTGTGATTTATCCGGATTCCTGTTTATACATATCAGGTTTGCGCCACGGGATGCATATTTTCTCGCCGTATGGTAACCTATGCCTGATGTTGCACCGGTAATGACAACAAGCCTGCCCGTGAAATCCTCATCGCAGACCAGTGGCTCTGAACGGCCGTTCCTGATCATTGCAAAAATGTTGGACCACCGGTATTCCTTAACGTATTTGCGGAACTTACTCCTCTCTTTCATCTTTCCTGTTATCCAAACCTCTTTTTCATGAACCTCCTGTAGGCTTTGCCAAACCGCGGAATATTATCAAAAATATCACCCCAGAGGTCATAATAATCTCTCTGCGAGGTAATTCTACCCTCATCGTTAAGGGTCAGCCTGCTGGTTCCGTAAAGTATTGAACTCGGATTCTTCTTGAACTTGATCGTCATTTCCCATTCCATGAAAACAGTTTTATCCGACAAAACTGCATTAACGATACGCATTGAGAGCTCCTGTGACCGTTTTGTAAGACGTTCGGTCATGGCTTTGAATTCCTCCATCCCTCTTAATTCCTGGACTGTATCCCGGAAGTAAACATCATCGGTGTAATAGGGAAGAATGTGCGACCAGTCAGGTTTGCCCTCAGTGTTATAGGTCCTGGACCATAATTCCAGTAACGTCTCCAGTGTAATTATCCTACCGCCCGACAGAGCATTATCCTTAGCATTGGTATTCTCCATATAGTTCTTTTTTGCGGGTTATCAAACATGGTACACACTGTAATCATGCCACGTTTTTGTGATCCTTCCCCATACTGGAACTATCACTGCAATGGCCCTTAAGAATTCAGCCCTAAAATAACAAATTATCTTTTGTATTGTTTCCTCACCCCTTCATAGCACCCGGAACATCCCTGACATGAAGATCGACCTGCGGGAAAGGTATGGTAATGCTATTCTCAATGAACTTCCGGTTGATGATCTTCCTGATCTCACTCTTTATCTTCTCAATCCTGAATACATTGTCGCTGAAGAAGAGAAGCTGAAAGTCGAGTGATGAGTTGCCAAAATCCACAAACCGTGCCTCTATATGTTCCTTGGCATCAATCTGCGGATGCTCCAGCGCACTTGCCTCGAGCACCTTCACCACAAGATCCACATCACTTCCGTAGGCTACGCCGACATTGATCCGGAAGCGCGTTTTTTTTGACTGATGACTCCAGTTGATCACTTTGTTGGTGGTTATGTAGGAGTTGGGAATAATCACCACAATGTCATCACGTGTCAGTCCTTTTGATGTGCGTATTCCTATCTCCTGAATTTTAACCACCTCGCCGTCAACCTCCAGCACGTCCCCGATTTTTGTAGTCCCCTCTATCAACAGGATAATACCGGAGATGAAGTCGTTGAATGTCTGTTGCAGTCCAAGTCCGACACCCACAAGCAGTGCAGCAGAGCCGGCGAGGAGAACGGTGATGCTGATCCCCAGGGTCTGCATCATAAAGAGAATAGAGATAATCCAGAGCAGGTATTTGATGATCTGGTAGAGTGAGTATGCATTGCTCATCTCTATCCTCTCGAGACTCCTTTTTCTGAATATCGCCTTTCTGATTATCCAAATCAAAAGTTTGGTGGCCAGAAATATCAGAACTACAATCAGCAGCGTTGAGACCATGATCTCGTATTTTCCCACCCGGAGAATTACCGCTTCCAGTATATGCTTCAGGGATTCCATATCATAACAGTTATGATTGTTCAGGTGAGAAAGATACAAACTGATT
>CALMRD010000077.1 GCA_937871625.1 uncultured Bacteroidales bacterium
GAGAAAGATACCCTCACCTTCCCCTTCTTTGCTGATGAACGTGACCATTTCCAGGAGACGGCTGCAAAGAACACACTGACGGGATGGGTGATAAAGAGCAACAAGTCGGTGCTGCTCGATGAGAATGACATACTCAAGATAGAAAAGACAGGTGCCATCAGTCTTGTGGGCTCGCCCTGCAAGATATGGATGGGTGTTCCGCTGAGGATGGACGAGCAGGTTATCGGCGCCATCTGCCTGCAGGATTACAAGAGCATTGACGCGTTCAACAGGGACGATCTGCAGGTGTTCGAGTTCATTGCCAACCAGATAGTACTCACCCTGCAGCGCCGCAGGATGCTTGACAACCTCATCACTGCAAGGAAGAGAGCCGAGGAGGCGGCCTTCTCAAAGCAGCAGTTCATGTCAACGATGAGTCATGAGATAAGAACCCCGCTCAATGAGGTTATTGGGATCAGCAACCTGTTGCACCAGAGCGAACCCAGGGAAGACCAGATGGAATACATCAACACGCTGCGTTTCTCTGCGAACCATCTCCTAACACTGGTCAATGACATTCTGGACTACAACAAGATGGAGGCAGGCAAGATTGTCTTTGAAAAGACTGAGTTTGACCTTGTCACCATGCTTGAGGATATCAGAAGATCATACAGTCACCGGGCAAAGGAGAAGGGTATCTCTTTCACTCTCGACAAGTCTGCCGATCTGCCATCGACACTGATAGGCGACCCGGTAAGGCTGAACCAGATCATTTCCAACCTCCTGGCCAACGCCATGAAATTCACCTCCGAAGGTGGAGTCACGCTCAGGGCATCCGTCAGGGAACGGATGGAGGGGAAGGCTCTGATAGAGTTTTCGGTCACCGATACCGGTATAGGTATTGCCCCTGATAAGCTTAACGTGATCTTCGAGAGCTATGCGCAGGCCTCAGAAGATACCACCCGCAAATATGGAGGTACGGGACTGGGACTGGCAATCTGCAAGAGGCTTGTGGATCTCCAGGGAGGAGACATCTCCGTTGCCAGCGAGACCGGAAAAGGCTCTGTCTTTACTTTTGCAATTGAGTACATCCTTCCGGAGACTGCTGCAAAAGCCGCAGACCAGGGTGCTGCGGACGCCATGAAGGAGCTTGCCGGCAAGAGGATACTGGTAGCTGAAGACAACAAGATCAACTTTTTTGTTGCCAACAAGTTTCTGGAGAGCTGGGGCGTGATCGTGACCCACGTAGAGAATGGCAGTCTGGCGCTTGAAGAGTTGAAAAAACAGGAATTTGATCTCATTCTGATGGACCTCCATATGCCTGTCATGGATGGCATTGAGGCGACCCGGATTATTCGCAGTTCACCCGACGAGAAGCTGAGCACCATGCCTATTGTTGCCCTCACGGCGGCAGTCATGTCGGAAGCCAACGACAAGATTGAGGACCTTGTCATCAATGATTACGTACTCAAGCCTTTTAAGCCCAAAGACCTATACGACAGGATTCTGAGGAATATCAGGTGATTGCAGGCGATGCCGGTGTCCACCACTTTATTTAAGACAATATTTTGAGAGGTACTGGGTTGCGCTTTTCTCACCCAGGGCCCTGGCTTTGCGCAGGTAATGGCAGGCAAGGTCAATCCTGCCGCTGTTGACAAGAGCAATGCCCATATTCAGGTTGGCCGTGCCGTTTTCGGGGTCCAGATCGAGTCCCATGGCATAATCTTCTGCTGCTCTCTCCCATGAGCGTGCTGCCAGCCATGCATCTCCCCTCAGGTTGAAGGCAGTTGCCTCACCCGGGTGTTTGTCCACATTAGCGTTAAGGTACGGCAACGCTTCATAGATTGCGCCCTCCTCGGCATAGGTTTTGCCGATGAGGCCCAGTGCACCGGTATCATCAGGGTCAATGGAGAGGTATCGTTCCAGGTCGCGCTTTGCTGCCTGCCTGTCGCCTGATCTGATGAGCATGCGTGATCTGAGAAACAGCAGTTTCGGATCAGGATGGCCTGCATCAATCAGCTTCCCGTAGGCCGCGGCAGCAGCATACCACTCTCCTGCTCCCTCGTAAGCCTGTGCAAGAGTATAGCGCCATGCCGGAGGAATATCATCTCCGGCAGCAAGGCCCGCAATGATGGTGGCAGCTTCACTGTGTTTCCCCCCGGCCATCATGATCCGGGCTTTCAGATAGTCAGTCACCTCCAGCTCCGGGTATAGTGACGCCAGCTCCTCCCAGCTCTCTGAAGCCATATCGGTACGGCCTGATTTGAGATAGTGTTCAATCTCCCAGCTCTTTCTTTCATATACCCTGTACCACTCTTTCTTCCACAGGCTCTTCCATTCAACTGATGATGAGATGTTTGCAAAAGAGTTATCGAGCATTATCTCCGGCTCCGCCCTTCTCTGCGGCGATCTCAGGTGAGCCTCAAGATAAGCCACCGCGGCCCTGGCATCACCTCCGGCAGCTGCACACCTTGCCAGGCCGTAGAGACCGGCACCCTGCTGCAACTGCCCGGCTGCCATGAAATCGTTTTTTGCCTCTGCGGTCCTGCCGGCGCGGAGAAATATATCTCCCCTGACCAGCAGCAGGGTGAGGTTTGCCTCCACACCCTCCATACCTTTCAGGATAACGGCAGCCTCATCACTTTTTCCCCTTTCGGAGAGTGAGACTGCCCTGAGGATGTCATCACGGTTATCCTGCCCCGCTGCAGTCAGCAGTGTGCATGCCATGATCAGAATAAAGAGAACGCTCTTTCTCATCTCCCATTATTTTTTTCCTTCCACCACTCCTGGTCCTGCGCCCTTTTCAGTAAGCACATGAACAAAGCCGTTGAGGTGGAACTGTTCCAGGCCTGTTATCCTGCGTTCAAAGACTTCACAGTCATAGTAATAGACTCCAGTGGGCACCACCTTACCCTTGTAGGTGCCATCCCAGTTGAGTTTCGGCTCCGTGGTGCTGAATACCAGCACACCGGCCCTGTTGAAAAGACGGAATTCGACCTTCTCTACAAGTGCTGAGGTCTTCGCCACCAGCCAGTCGTTGAAGTCGTCACCATTGGGAGTGAATACATTCGGTATCTCATAGAAGTTGCATGAGTCAACGCAGATCATCATTGAGAGTTCACTCTCATTACCGTTGTCATCAAATGCTGATATTGCATAGCAACCGGCCACATAATCAGGCAGTGAATGGATATATTTGAAGATATCCCTGTCGTTGAAGGTAATCAGCAGGCTCAGGTTCTCCTCTGTTGTACTCTTGTAAAAGAGGTTATAACCTGCGATATCCTCGTAACAGAGCGGGTCATCAACGGTCCATCGCACCATATTGTAAAGGCTGTCGCATTCTGAGTAGACGGTCATGTCAGGCGGGCAGGGAGGCTCATTGTCAACCGGCACGGCGCAGGTATGCTGGGAAAAGTTGATCAGGTTCTTCGGGGTGCCTGCTCCCTGGTACTCTCCGGTTGAAACGGCATAGTAGCAGTATTCCGTTCCGTTCTCCAGGTTACCGTCAGTGAATGTCAACTGGTTGGTTGATCCCACCGGCTCCCAACCGGTGCCGTTGAACCTGTAGAAATCGTAGGAGGTGTTTATCCAGGGCACGTTTCTGTTGATGACAAATCTCACCTTCCTGTCACCGGGCAGAGCCTCAAGGAAGAGTGACGATGCTATACCGGGGTCGCCGATCAGGAAGCGGTTTCCGGCAGTATTGTTATAAAGCTCAATCTTATATAACCATCCCTGGTCGAGGGTGTTGATGAGTGTGTCAATGAAAACAGTGTCATTGAGATCTGCTGTGGGCAGTGTGTGAATAAGCTGATAATCACTGCCGGTGATTCCCTGAGCCCTGTAGATAAGGTATTCATAAGGCCCGGCGGCGGGTATGGTATCGAGCTGCCGCGGTTTCTGCCATACCAGGGCAAGTGATCCGTTGACCGGGTGCGTATTGCGGATGGAGACATTTGTGATGAGAGGTACTCCGGTGATCAGCGACGTAATCTCCTCGTTTGACGGTTTGCTCTCGGTTCCGTTGGGGTAGACGGCAACGATCCGGTAGGCATATTCGATGCCTGTCTCCAGGCCGTCACCATTGTCTGTATCAGTAAAAGAGAGAGCCGCATATCCCGGGGCATAACCTACCTTAATAAATTCTGCGCTGGGAGGGATACCATCATAGCAGCTGTCGACCGTCAGTGTCGATGCTCCCTCGTGCCTGTATATGCTGAAGCCGGCTATCTCATCGGTGCCGTAACTCTCCCAGGCGAGCCTGACGAACTTACCCTGCGGTACTGCCTCGGTGAGTACAGGTGACGGGCCCAGCACCTTGATATTCATATTGTCAATATCCACCAGCTGAAGGTCTGCATTGTAATCCTCAGCCTTGACAATGATATCATAGGGCTGATGTCTTACGCTGCTGTGACAGGGTACCCATTCAAGCCGTGCCCCTGTCAGTCCGGGCACCGAAGTCACGGTAGTGAAGCTGGCCGGACATACTGAAGAGGTGAAGATGCCGGATGTTGCCAGCAGTGCAAGTGAGTCACCGTCGATATCGGAGGCCGTGATCTCGAGGGAGACCGGCTGCCCGACCTCCACGCAGAGATCAGGCAGAGGGGAGGTTACGGGAGGGTTATTATCAGTGTCATATACCTCTATCTGCATATCCCTGACAACAACCCCTATTTTCACTCCTGCCCTCCACTCCTGAATCTCCATGGCGACATTGTAAATGCCCAGGGCAGTGGGTGCATCCCAGACAAGGTCACCCGAGATGGAGTCCACATAGAAGGCATTTGAATATGGTGGGTTGACGTAGTTCAGTATCGGCTTGCCGTCCTCCCTGGTACATACCGTCAGTTTGTATGAGAGGCTGTCTCCGTCAGGGTCAAAGGCTGCAGGGTTATGGATGAAGATATTACCCAGGGCGGCCTTGTCATAAGGCGGGTTGAGAAGCTCCGGGGTACTGTTGCGTCCGATGGAATTATTGACAATTAGTATGGTATAGATAGAAAATACTACGTTGACAGAATTGGGGATATTCTCAACGCCGAAGTTCCTGTTGGGATCCTGTACCACTATCTTGTAGACCCCGGGCCCAGGATAGGTGTGCTGCGACACATAGACGTTCTTCTTGTAGTTGTTGGGAAGGAAGGTCTCGGAGATCCTGGCCACGTTGGTGATCGAGTTGTCGCCCCACTCAATATCGAGGTTAGGTCTGTCGGCCTTGCTCAGGGTGTAGGTGAAGGTTGTCACCGTTACCTCAAAGGTAAGGTCCGATATCTGCTTGTAGGTTATCTCTCCCGCCCGGTTGTGTGTCGCCCGTGCAGGGCAGGTCAGCAGGAACGTCAACAGCAATGCCGGCCATGCTCTCATTATAGTTTTCCTGATTCTCATCTGACTATATAATCCCTTATTGTATCTGCGGCTGTAAATCTGTAACCCTCGTCCATTTTGCCAAAGCTGAAGAGCAGCATGTTAGCCTGGTCATCATAAAGCCGCGTCATGATCCGGTTCACCACTCTCACCTTCGTGACCCTCTTACCACCGTATGTCTCAAGCCTGAACCTGTGCTCCAGCCCGTCACTCTCCGAATGCAGCAGTTTCATCTTAAGAGTCCTGCCATTCTCGATAATCATAATTCTGTCGGAAAGATATTGAAAATATCTCTGATCTGCGTCTCCCGGGATACTCTCCCCCGTTGACAGTCCAAGGTTCATGTCAGCCGCGAGGTCGTCACTGTATACCCTGACTGATACTGAATAGATCCTGCTGTCACCGTCATATTCAATTCCCGTGAGCGATACATGGACGGGATGCAGGAGAAGAGGTATTATCAGTGACAATAATTTCATTCGGGTAAAACATATTTATTATACTGGCAGAACGGAGCTTGCATACAATCAAATAAGCATCTCCGGTGATCTCTCAGGTAATGCAAGATTCATTCTGTCATCACCTCATGAGCAACAAAAATCAAGCCATCAGGTCTTCTTCCCCGAGTCTGACCCTCTCTTTAAGATATGCCACCGAGCCCACCTCAATGAATGAGAAGCCGGAGCCTCCCGAGAAGTTACCTGCCACCACTACCACAATGTCATCATCTTCAAGGTCATACTGTATCAGCAGCTCTTTCAGCGAACCCAGGATAAACTCATCCACGGACATTTTCTTCTCTGCAAAAACGGGCACCACGCCGTATGAAAGTGCCAGTTCCTTCATGGTACGGTGAGTGTAGCACTGGGCAATGATAGGGTTATATCCCCTGAATGCTGCCATGTTCCTTATTGTCGTCCCCATGGCCGTATCGGACAGGATAGCTTTGGCCCTGATCCGGACTGATGTTTTGACGGCGACCTTTGCGAGGTATGCCGATACTGCTCCGCTGAATGTTCCGGCGGGCATCTCGATGTACCTGTCCTTCTCTCCTTCTATCTCGCAGGCTATCCGCGCCATAGTCCTGACAGCTTCGAGAGGGTAACGGCCAGCGGCGGTCTCCCCGCTGAGCATCAGGGCATCAGTCTGACTGTAAACGGCGTTGGCCACGTCACTTACCTCAGCGCGGGTGGGTCGCGGATTTTCGATCATCGAATGAAGCATCTGGGTAGCGACGATCACCGGTTGTCTCTTTTCAATGCATTTGCCAATTATCATTCGTTGGATGCCCGGTATTCTTTCAAATGGCACCTCTACCGCCAGGTCGCCCCTTGCCACCATGATGCCATAGGTATGTTCCATGATCTCCTCAAGGTTATCGACACCCTGCTGGTTTTCAATCTTTGCAATTATCCTGATCTTGCTCGTGCTGGCGTCAAGAAGCTTCTGAACGGCAAGCACATCTTCGCTGTTCCTCACAAAGGAGTGTGCTATAAACTCAATGTCGAGCTTCACGGCCAGATCAATAAAGATACGGTCACGATCACTAACAGGAGGCAGATTTATCCTTACCCGTGGGATGTTGACTGTCTTCCTGGAACCCAGGATACCGTCGTTCTCCATTATTCCGGTAAGTTTATCACCCTCCCTGCCTGTTATGCGTATCTCTATCTCACCGTCATCTATAAGAATATGTGCACCAACAGGTACATGTTCAGCAATCTCCCGGTAGTTGAGATTGATGATCTCAGAAGTTGTCATGTCACCGGCGTTACCGGCAACCAATACACTCTGGCCCATTGAGAATCTTATCGGTTCATCGCAGACGGTGGTCCTGATCTCAGGTCCTTTCGTATCGAGGAGCAGAGCAATCCTGTCAGAGACGCTTCTGACATTGGCAACGATTTTTCTGACACCTTCAGGGTCGAGATGTGCCGAATTGATTCTGACCACATCCATGCCCGCTTCCCAGAGGCTGCGGAGAAAGCCCGGTTCACAGTTCTTGTCAGAGATAGTCGCTACTATCTTTGTTCTTTTCCTTATTATTTCGTTTCCCATGCTCTTCTCTCTTACTTGAGTTTTGCCAGCAGAGCCTCAACGGCAAGGCGGTATCCGTCAAGCCCCAGTCCCATGATCGTACCGGTGCAGTAGCGGCCGGTGAGGCTGGTATGACGGAACTCTTCCCTTGAGAGGAGGTTGGAGATATGAACTTCCACCACTGGTTTGCTTATGGCAGAGATCGCGTCCGCCATTGCCACGGAGGTATGGGTATATCCGCCCGGGTTGATGATCACTCCGTCGGACTGTGCTCCCGCTCTCTGGATCATGGTTACCAGTTCGCCCTCTATGTTGGATTGTGAATAGGTGAAGGAGACACCAGGGTAGGCAGTTTCGATGGTGCCGAGCCATTTTTCAAAGCCGGAGTCTCCGTAGATCTCCGGTTCCCTTGACCCAAGGAGGTTAAGATTGGGTCCGTTGATTATTTCGATTTTCATATTATCACCGCATCCTGCAGGTTACTTACGGTTATACAAAAATAAGGAAACGAGCGGATTTATAACGGTGATAAAATATAACTTTGAGGCGCAGCACGTTATAGGATGGCATTATCATGGAGAGACACGGAGAAGGGATTCGGCAGGTACCTGCGGATAGAGAGATCGCTCTCTCCCAACAGTGTTGCGGCCTATCTCAATGATGTCAGGAAGCTGAGGGAGTATCTTATGGAACAGAAGAGGTGCGACACTCCCTCCGCGCTCACCTACAGTGATCTGAGTGATTTCCTGGCCCGCATGGCATCCGGTGACGATTCGGCGCGGACGCAGGCGAGGCTTATATCGGGGATAAGGTCGTTCTGCCGCTACATGCTTATAGAAGGAGTCATCAGGGAAGATCCCTCGGTGCTTCTGGAGTCGCCACGGACAGGGATGAAGCTGCCCGAGGTGCTTTCAGTGGCAGAGATTGACATGATGATCGGTTCTGTAGATCTGAGCAGGGCCGAGGGTCACAGGAACAGGGCAATCATTGAGGTGATGTACAGCTGCGGGCTGAGGGTGTCAGAGCTGGTAAACATGCGACTGACAGACATACACCGTAACGAGGGTTACATCAGCGTTACCGGCAAGGGCAACAAGCAGAGGCTGGTGCCGGTGGGCTCCGTGGCTCTCAGGGAGATAGACAATTACCTTGACCGCAGGATGATGCTGCCGGTCATCACCGACGTCAACATACTCTTTCTCAACAGGCGCGGAAGGAGGCTGACGCGGGTCATGGTCTTCACCATAATAAAGCAAACGGCTGAAGCTGCAGGGATAAGAAAAAAGATTAGTCCGCACACCCTCCGCCACTCCTTTGCCACTCATCTTGTTGAGGGTGGCGCCGATCTGCGGGCCGTGCAGGAGATGCTTGGCCATGAGTCAATCACCACTACCGAGTTATACACACATATAGACAGGAGTTACCTCAGGGACACCCTGTTGATGTATCACCCCAGGTCTAAGCATAAATGAGTGTCGCCTCTTTTTTAATCTCCGGTTTTATTATATTTTTGCGGTTCTGAAATTTGAACCAAATTAATATAATTAATCAGATAGATTATGTCAAAAGTTAAGCGTGTTTATTCCTTCGGCAACAAGACAGCCGAGGGCAGGGCAGATATGAAGAATCTGCTTGGCGGCAAGGGAGCTAACCTGGCTGAGATGTGTCTCCTTGGCCTGCCGGTTCCGGCCGGTTTTACCATCACAACGGATGTATGTACCGAGTATTACGAGAACAACAATCAGCTTCCGGCGGAGCTCATGCCAGAGGTATGGGAGGCCATGAAGAAGGCAGAGGAGGCTATGGGTATGAAGTACGGTGACAGTGAGAATGCCCTTCTGGTATCATGCCGTTCCGGTGCCCGCAGTTCGATGCCCGGTATGATGGATACAGTCCTCAACATAGGTCTCTGTTCTGCAACCATACCCGGTCTCATAAAGAAGACCGGCAACCCCCGTTTCGTGTGGGATTCATACCGCCGACTGATAATGATGTATGCTGACGTGGTGATGGAGAAGGCTGAAGGTATAGAGCCTGCCGACGGCAGGAGTATCCGCAAGCAGCTTGATGAGATGCTTGACGCCTTCAAGCAGAAGAGGGGATACCAGTCAGACACCGAGCTGACGTCTGATGAGCTTAAGGATCTCGCCGATGCCTTCAAGAAAAGGATTAAGGAGACACTGGGAAAAGAGTTCCCCGATGACGCACGTGAGCAGCTCGAGGGGGGCATCAAGGCCGTCTTCAAGAGCTGGAACGGCAAGAAGGCTGTTTCATACCGCCGCATCGAGGGTATTCCTGATGAGTGGGGCACTGCGGTCAACGTCCAGGCCATGGTCTTCGGCAACATGGGAGACTCATCTGCCACAGGTGTCGCCTTCACCCGCAACCCCGCAACCGGTGACAACCTCTTTTACGGTGAGTGGCTGGTAAATGCTCAGGGCGAGGACGTGGTAGCAGGGATACGCACCCCGAACCCGCTGAACGATGACACCAAGAACGAGCAGAACAATCACCTGCACAGCATGCAGGAGTCGATGCCAGGCACATACAGGGAGCTGGATAATATCAGGAACATCCTGGAGAAGTCGTTCCATGATATGCTTGACATCGAATTTACCATTCAGGAAGGCACACTCTACATGCTTCAGTGCCGCGCCGGCAAACGTACCGGTACCGCTGCCCTGAACATGGCCATGGATATGCTCCAGGAGGGACTCATTGACGAGCAGACGGCAATCATGCGTGTCGATCCGGCACAGCTTGATGAGCTTCTGCATCCTATCTGTGACCCGGAGGCAGAGAAGAAGGTCAATCCGCTGGTCAAGGGTCTGCCCGCAGGCCCCGGCGCGGCAGTAGGCAAGATCGTCTTCACGGCTGAAGATGCTGTGGCATGGAACCGCAAGGGCGAAAAGGTGATACTCGTACGCGAGGAGACCAACCCCGAAGATGTTGAAGGCATGCGCGCAGCAGAGGGTATCCTTACTGCACGCGGCGGCATGACCTCACACGCAGCCCTTGTGGCACGCGGATGGGGCAAATGCTGTATCGTCGGAGCAGGCGGCATGCACGTCGACTCAGCCGGTAAAAAGGCAAAGATCACCGGTACTGATATTGTGCTCAGGGAAGGTGATGTGATAACCCTCAACGGTACCAGGGGTAATGTATATTCCGGCGCCATCACGCTCATGGATGCCACGGAAAACCCGCGCTTCCAGACCTTCATGAAGATGGTCGACAGGAACCGTACAATGGGCGTTCGCACCAACTGTGACACACCCGAAGATGCCAGGATAGCCCGTGAATTCGGCGCTGAAGGTATCGGGCTGTTCCGTACCGAGCATATGTTCTACGGCAAAGGCGCCGAGCAGCCTCTCTTCATCCTCCGCAAGATGATCCTCAGCGAGGGTGAGCAGGAGCGCAGGAAGGCCCTTAACGAGCTCTTCCCCTATGTAAAGAAGGATATGAAAGGCACCCTTGGCCATGCCCATGCGGAACTGTTCTATATCATAATTCTTAAAGGTAATGCCAAGTG
>CALMRD010000078.1 GCA_937871625.1 uncultured Bacteroidales bacterium
AGTACTCCCTTGACCATGAAGGCCAGGACTCCCCCGCTGACCGAGGCCGAGTCCCACAACTGGGCTGTGAGCTCGCTGTTGACAACGGCATTCCTGTAGGTCCTTACCTTTATCAGCTGTACCCTGGCCGCGGCGTTGTAGGCATTGAGCAGGACACGGCTGAAGGTAACCCTCTTGCTGAGTGTGTTTATTGATGCGACGAGCAGTATCTCGTATGCGCCGGGCTCACCGACCACATTCTGGTAGTTGCCCTGCAGAGCGGTGCCGGCATTGATCCTCACGCCGTTCATCTGTATAACCATGACGGTATCACCGACGGAGAAATCCGAGACATCACTCACATCGACATAATTGGAACCCACCGCGGTGACCCTGGCATATTTGTTTATGTCACCCGTAACAAGAGGTGTCTGAGCATGGATGAAAACACCACAGGTCGTTATCATCATAACAATGAAAAGAAGATAACGTCTGAGTCTCCTACCTAAAGTAAATGGCATTTCGGGATTATATGGTCCGCTAATATATACAAATAAAAAAGAACTGTCATCTGTTTTTTTAGATGACGGGTCGCTCCCGCCCTCATACAGCATAGAGCAGTGGCATTTCAACGATGAATGCAGTACCCTTTTCATTCTCTGTTTCAAACCAGACAGTACCTCCTGCCGTCTCCACGTAACGCTTGACAATCGAGAGCCCCAGCCCCATCCCTGACGACTTGGTCGTGAAATTGGGAGTGAACATTTTGGGCCTTAGTTCCTCGGGAATGCCTGTTCCGTTGTCTATAAACCTTACCTGTACCTTGTCTCCGGTTACTGAGATAACGATATCTATCAGGCCGTTATTGTCAGAAGGGACGGCCTGCAGTGCATTTTTCAGGAGATTGGAGAAAATCCCGTTCAGATGTTCCCTGTCAGCCATGACGACCACTTTCGTCAGGCTGCCGACTTCCAGGTTGATTGTGGCGTTGCTCACATTACCAAACATTCCGAGGGTTGTCTTCAGCTGTGCAATGAGATCAACCTCTGCCGGCTGGGCTGCCGGAAGACGGGCGAAATAGGAGAAGGCAGTGGCTATATTTGACAGGTTATCAATGTATTCTATCTGGTGACCGGTGAAGCCCCTGAGCTTCTCGTCAAAGTCGGGCACCCTGTCTTTCCACCATTTGTAGAGTTGCTGTACATTGAGCTTCATGGGTGTCAGCGGGTTCTTGATCTCATGTGCTATCTGCCTCGCCATCTCGCGCCATGCCATCTCACGCTCGGTACGCGCCAGCTTCGAGGCACTATCCTCAAGCTCGTCGGTCATACGGTTGTATTGCCTCACCAGCTCACCCACCTCGTCGTGACCACTGTACCTGATGTGCTCATTCTTCTTCCCGTACTCTACTGACGCCATAGCCTGCTGCAGCATATAGAGAGGAGAGGTGATCCTCCTGCTCAGGAAGACCGCAACCCACATCATCAGCAACAGGAAGAGCAGGGTGAAATTGATAAGCGTCACTACCAGGTTGGACACCTCCCCCGCGAGCAGGTTCTGCATCGCAAAATAGGGGACGTTCAGGTATGCCAGAAGCTGGTTTTCACTGTTGTAGAAGGGAAGGTATGCTGAGAGATAATTCATGCCTCCTATTGCCTCCTCCCCTATATACTCCTCCCTGCCCGGCTCTGTGAGCACGCCGTAGGCAACAGGGTCGATCATGCTCCCCTCCAGCTTGCGGGTGAAGACCTCGGGGCGCGAGGTGGCAAGCAGCATCCCGGATGGAGAATAGAGGTTGATGTCGGTGAAAAAGACATTGGAAAACTTGACAAGCAGATGGTTCAGTGTCGGGTAATCTGCAGTCTGCCATCCGGCCTCCAGCGTCTTCTCTGCAGAGAGCTTATGCTCAAGCTCAATAGAGAGGGAGGTGGCTTTCTCTCTTAGCACCCTGGTGTGATTGTTCTTGAACTGCCTGGTGGTCAGCATTATGGCTCCGGCGATGATGATAATGAAGACAACGGCAAGCAGTGCCGAAAAGGAGAGCTGCAACCTGCTCCTGAAGGTATTGAACCGGAGAAGTGTTTGCGGGTCCCTGGTAAAGATGACCAGGACGGTGAAGGTAAAGGCCAGGATCACAATAAAAAGGTAGGCGAAGGTTATGATTCGGTCAACAGGGGTGACAGCCTCAGCTGTCAGTACCAGGGTCATATCGCCGCGGCTGTAGCGGAGATGCCTGTAACTGTCTGTCGATTCATATGTGTAATCCCCGTTAGCAGAGGGATCCGGTTCGATGGTGCTGTCATAGGGATACTCACCGGAACGGAGCACCAGTGTGCTGCCCGAGTATTTTGCATAGGAGATCTCATTGAGCCGGGGAGTTCTCTGATGCGAACCGTCGAGCAGCAGCTCGGGATACCCTGCGAGATAGGTCTCGATGTGACTGACAAGCTCAATGAAGAGCCCGTTTGACAGAGATGGTGAGATGTCATACAGCAGCCTTGAGAAATACCATGCCCTGCCCGACTGGTTCTGCATGAACCAGAAACCGGTGTTGGTGATGGGGTCACCCTCCCTTCCTATCCTCTCTTCAAACCAGGCATAGCAGTTGTCGGCTTCACCACCCTGGGCACCGAGGTCAAGGGGTGAGTCGCTGCGGCAGATTACGATGTACAGATCATAGTTCTCCCAGTACCCGTTGAAATAGGCATCCTCAAGGTACCTGTAGACGGCGTTGATGTCGGAGGCAGATATCGTCCCATGTTTCATCATCCGCGCCAGGATGGTGTCATTCTCCAGGTCAGGCCACATGTCAATAAGCATGTCCTCGGCAACCATATCGTTGTCGTTGGCAAGCGAGATGGCCATCACCTCCATGTTCCTGTCCTCCTTGATGTCGGAGTATTTCAGGACCAGGAATGTCGAGAAGAGTGCGGTAAGCAGGGAAAAAGCAACAAGGAGGGTGGGGATGGTATAGGCCTGTCTCTGGCACAGCAGGACGGTGCCGGCAAGCAACAGGATGTAAAGAACACCCCACGGGCTGCACTGTGTAAGGGTGAGGCAGGCAAGAGGGAGCACCGCTGCCGCGGCACCCGCGATTATCAATGCGGTTTGCAGCGACCTCTCCTTCAGCATCATGAAGGCCCTCATAAAAAGTATCACCGGGGCTGATAACAACAGCATCACGGCTATAAAACCTGCTACACTCATGAAGCTGACATCAAGAATCCTGTAGGCACGGAAGCTGATGGCCGAGTCAAGAACCAGGTCACGGAAGAGCGCTTCACCGGCCATGAAGGCTGCAAAGCCTGCTGCCATCAGCAGCCCGGCAGCAGCATACTGCCGGTTACGTTCACCGCGTGCCGCGTGGCTGAACTCATCACTCCTGAAAATCAGCTTCAGCCCGGAGGCGACAAAGAGACCCAGCAGCAACACATGGCCCACCGAAGGCAGCAGCATGCCAGCCGACCAGTGGAAGGGCGAGAAGAGTTCTGTGGAGCTCACCGAAGGCGGCAACCCGGTCAGCAGGAGAATAAGATAGACCAGCAATAGCAGTGCGAAGGCCACGGGAGCTGAGAAGCCCTTCCCGGCTCCGCGAAACAGACGGCCTGTTACCAGAACAACCAGCCTGACCAGCAAAAACAATACGATCAGCCAGAGAAGGACGGGAATGATAATGAAGACAGTATTGGGTTTCTTCTGCGGAAAGAGAAGCCCGAAATGGAATTCATCCTCGGAACCCATTACGTGAAATGGGGTGGCATTCTCATCAAAGGTGATCCCGGTTGACTCCGGCAGCCAGAACCATTCCGGGAAACCGGAACGGAGCAGATCGTTGGTAATGGGATACTGCCTGTAGACCTTTATCAGCGCCAGCGCCTGAAAATCAGAAAAGGTTCTGTGTACCGGGATGAACCACTTGTTGCTGAAAAAAACAGGCTTGTGCTCGCTGAAATGTTCCTCATAGACTGCCGGAAAGGCTATTGAGTTATCTGACCAGTATGCTATGCGGCCCTTCTCGTATACCAGCAGGATGATCCCTGCCTCTCCTGCCTCGCTGCCGGTGCTGTGGTGAAACATCACCGAGACATCTCCGCTGGTGGTGATACTGTCTTCTATGCTCTTCAGCAGATCCTCCGCCTGCCTCTCCATCTCAGACAGCTGTCTGTCAAGGTGCGAGGTGCGAACCCTCCATTCAAGGTCACTGAAATAGACCCTGTCAGCTATTACGGCCAGGGCAGCTGCAATGAGCAGGGCCACAAAGACCGTCCTGATATCGTGCATTCTCCCGGGCATATGGTCATTCATGATGATAAGTCTGGTCACTCATGATGGTAAGGGTCGCCGGCGTTAACCGACAGTATCCTGTAAAGTTGTTCTGCGAACAATAATCGTACCACCTGGTGCGAGAAGGTGAGCCTTGAGAGCGAAATTACATGGTTTGCCCTGGCGCTCACCGAAGGATCAAATCCCCACGGCCCCCCGATGATAAACACAATCCTTTTGGAAGGTAGCATCATCGCACTTTGCAGCCAGGCGGCCATCTCAAGCGTTGAATAACCCTTCCCGTGTTCATCAAGCAGCACTGCATGATCATCACCCTTCAGGTATGACAGTATCTTCTCAGCCTCCTTCTCCTTCACCCGGCCGACAGTGCTGTTGCCGGTTTTCTTTACCTCAGGGAGAGTGACAACCTCAAAGCGACTGTACCTGGAAATCCTCTTCCCATATTCCGCCACACCGTCCCTTATCCATGCCTGATCGGTCTTACCGGTCATCAGGAGCACCAGCTTCATAAGTCACGCTCATTTGTTGAGTCAGACAAATATAACGAATCGGCCCTTATAAACCGGCAACCCGGGCCGGTAAATCAAAATGGTGCGGTTTTTGATAATATTGGTTAAATTTGCTTTTTCCTAACTGATTAGAATGAAGGAAATGAAAAAGAAACTGACAGTTGCGGCCGGGGCGTTCCTGCTCATGGTCTCCCTTGTGGCGGCCCAGGAACAGACAGGGATACCTGCAGGTATCTCCACCGCCTTTCGCACAGGCAGTGCTGCAGGACTCTCGACATACCTGAACAGCACCGTTGAACTGGTGCTGCCTGACAGGGAAGACTTTTACAGCAAGAGCGTCGCCGAGACCATCCTGAAGGATTTCTTTACCCGGTACCGCTCGCGTGAATTTGTGATAAGACACCAGGGCGCCAGAAAAGATGCCAGGTATGCCATTGCCAACCTTGATACCGACAAGGGTCGCTTCCGCGTTTACTTCCTGCTGAAAACAGTCGACGGCAACCAACTGATACATCAGATACGTATCGAACCTGATAATGAGTGACTCTGACCTCCGTTCATTTATCCTGAATGCCCTCGCGGAAGATACCGGCGGGGGCGATCACAGCTCCCTCGCCTCCGTTCCTGCCACCGCCACCGGCAGGGCCAGGCTGCTGATCAAGGAGGAGGGTGTAATATCAGGGTTGCATGTTGCACGTGAGGTATTTCTTCTCACCGATCCCTCCCTCGAAATTGAAATGCTGCTGCATGACGGGATGAGAGTAAGCTATGGCGATGTAGCCCTCACTGTGAAGGGCAGCGCACATGCAATACTGCGTGCTGAAAGGCTGGTGCTCAACATCATGCAGCGTATGAGCGGCATCGCCACCGTCACCGCTGAATATGTTGAAAAGGTCAGCGGCACAGGGGCACGCATCACCGACACCCGCAAGACCACCCCAGGCATGAGGGCCCTGGAGAAGGAAGCCGTCCGTACCGGCGGTGGTGTCAACCACCGCATGGGACTATATGATATGATCATGCTGAAGGATAACCATATCGACTATGCGGGAGGCATTGCCGCAGCTGTGCAGCGCACACGGGAATACCTGCACGGGAAGGGCCTCACCCTGAAGATTGAGGTGGAGGCACGCAACACAGGCGAGGTGAGGGAGATACTCGCTGCCGGCAGCATCGACCGCATCATGCTCGATAACTTCAACATACCTGATACGCGTGAGGCTGTGGCACTGATAGGCGACAGGGCGGAGACGGAATCTTCAGGAGGCATCACCCTGACCAATGTGCGCGATTATGCCCTCTGCGGCGTCAATTTCATCTCAATAGGGGCACTGACCCACCATATAAAAAGCCTTGACATGAGCCTGAAAGCCTATTGAAAAAACTCCATGAACGCAAGGGAAACCTTCTATTCAAAGACTAAAGGAATAAGAACTGCTGTGCCTCCCGGTTTCGACGGGGCTCCCCTGGAGATGGTGGCACGACTGATTGCAAAGGGACTCTTCGGACGGGGAGTGCTGGTCACACGGGCGTCGTCTATCGCCTTCAATATGATGATGGCCTTCCTTCCGGCAACAATCTTCATCTTTACCCTCATTCCGTTCATCCCGATACCCAACTTCCAGTCTGAGCTTGTCAACCTCTTTCAGAATATGCTCCCGGAGAATGCCTACGGCTTCTTTGAGACCACCATTGTGGATGTGATAACCAACAGGAGCGGAACACTGCTGGTGGTGATGTTCCTCGCCACGGTGATCTTTTCAACCAACGGCATCCATGCCCTTATCCACGCCTTTAATGTGTCTGTGCACGACTTTGAGAGCCGCACCTGGATTCAGCAGAGGAAGATAGCTGTCATCCTGCTGGTCTTCGTGCTGTTCATGTTCACCGCGGCCAGCGCCCTGATCATCCTCAGCCGCTCGGTGGTGGACAGGCTGGTGGAGATGGGAGTGCTGGAACTCAACCTGGTATTCTATATCGTAATGGTATTGAAATGGATACTCATCGTTGCCATGCTCTTCTTTGCCATCTCAACACTCTATTACCTGGTGCCGGCCCGGAGAGGAGGCTTCCGGTACATCTCACCGGGCTCAATACTGGCAACCACCCTCTTCATCGTCACCTCGCTGGCCTTCTCGGCCTACGTCAACAACTTCGGGCAGTACAACAAGCTCTACGGCACCATCGGTACTATCATTGTCATCCTCATCTGGTTCTACCTCAACTCCGTGGCGCTGCTGGTGGGCTTCGAGCTTAACATCAGCATCAGGGTGGCAACGGCGGGCAACGGCAGTGCCAGCCTCAATAACGGGGTACTTGCGCAAGATCAG
>CALMRD010000079.1 GCA_937871625.1 uncultured Bacteroidales bacterium
GGGCACATCCCCCTCCGGCCGCGTCAGGCAGGTGTTCTGGTTGGCTGCCGATGGCCTGAAGATCAGGCTTATTCAGATCATATTATGAGCTGGAACCTTGAAGCTGCCATCATTTCCTGAATAAAAATATAGGGCATAAAGCCATAAACCCGGTCTTTACTGGTGGGGACAGTAAGATCATATTGCCTCAAGGATGCACGGGGTGGAGGCAAAGAATATTAATGATCTTGGTTTTGAATAACCGGAAAACAGAAGCATGAAAAAAATCACCTGTTTCATTCTCTCAGCTATTTTAACCTCTGCCGCGCTACATGCCGTAAATCCGCCGGATCAGTTTGCTTTTGTGACCTTTGTTTCCACAGGGGAGCAGGAGAGGTCAGTCAGAGCAATGATAAAAAGCATACGTGAGAATGCAGGTGAATACAACAACTGTAAGATTTATGTGGTTCTGACTCAGCCGGATGAAATAACCGGCAGCTCCCTGGCCGGTGAAAGCGTAGAATTGCTCAGGCCTGAAATGGACACTGTTTTCCTGAACTATCCTCTGGCGGTAAAAGCTTTTGCAGCCTCACAGGTGGAACAACTGGTGAAAGGGAAGATTCAGACTCTTGTCTGGCTCGATCCGGGGGTGATGGTTCTTGATTCACCTGAGGATCTGGATCTGAAAGGAAGATATGACGTTTCCTTGAGACCCGTTTCCCTGGTAAATAATATTGGATTATCAGCAGGGATCGAACCGAACGATTACTGGAGCCCGATATATAAGGCCAATACGTTAAACTATAAGACTGTTCAGACTATCGAAACAGTTGTAGATGCCGTGCAAATACAACCTTACTATAACTGCGAAATATACTCTGTAGATCCGGCCCTGGGCTTATGCCGGGAATGGGAGGCCCAGCTTTCCGAACTCCTCAGGGACGAGAGCTATCAGCAAAACGCCTGTACTACCCCCCTGAGAAGACTTTTCCTTCACCAGGCTGTGTTAAGCGGCATTGTAGCCTCAAGGGTCAAAGCCAGCAGGATAAAGGCACTGCCATTAACCTGCAGCTACCCGTTCAACCAGCACGACCAGCTGGCTGAAGAGAAGAAGGTGTCGACACTTAACGAATTGTCTGCTGTTATTTTCGACTATGCCTGGAGCAGCAATCCGATGTGGATGGAAAAAATCAGAATTGACGAACCATTAAGAAGCTGGCTGTCCGATACATACCTGGAATATATGCAATGAGTTATAAATCCGTGGTTTATCCCTGATTTATCCGCACAGCCTGTATGCTATGGAACAGGAAACGAGGTCATCAGGATATTTGGGAAAGAGAAGATTGATTTAACATTCTTATATGTAAAAAATGAGAACCGGCTTTCTTGCAGTTTTTGTTATCCTGCTCTGCTTCTCTTGCAGAAGAAATGACGATATGGAGGAACTTAAGATGGAGATTCTGACAATTCACCAGAATTTGATCAGGGCACATCTGTCAAATGATCCGGGGTTTTTCATTCAAAACCTTTCGGAAAACTTTACTTCGGTCAAAAACGGAGAAATTACATATCCCGATAAGGAGGAAGTGCTCTCCAGCATGACTGACTACATCAGCAATACAGCATTCTCAGAGTACAGAGACCTTCAGGAACCGGTTATCGGTCTCTCTGAAGATGGGACTGTTGGCTGGGTTATTGCCAGGGTTTCGGTCCGGGGTGTAAGGGAAATGGATGATGGTACAAACCGAGAAGTATCCTTCATATGTTCATGGATGACATTATACAGGAGGGTTCAGGGCTCATGGGTGACTGAAATAGAGGTTTCCACATTCCGTTCCCCCTAAAGTGAAAGACTCGAAGGTATCACACAGGATTTAAATTCGAAGATGAATCTGAAGAGAGCAGTCTTGAATAATGAGATGCATCAAAAAACATTGAAATGAGTAATAACTTAAAACTGGATCAATGAAAATTTCAGGTAGAAGAACGTTTGCATGCTTATTTTGGTTTGCCGGTCTTTTCATACTAGTCTCCTGCGACAGCGGCCACCGGGTAATTCAGGAGCCAGACCTTGCTGCTGAAAGGGCAAAGGTAGAACAGACTATACGCAATAACCTGGGCTGGGCACCTACCAAGGACTTTGACCTGCTTAAGTCCACTATCTGCCTCGACTCAACGTACCTTGTTGTGAATCCTACAGACAGGGTAGCCATTGGCGAAGATGATTTCCGGACCACTGAGGAGTTTTTCCGGAGTCCGGATTTCCAGGCAGTAGGATTTGAAATCTCAGATCTGCGCATAAATTTCTCAAAAGGCGGAGATGTTGCCTGGTTCTATTGTCACCTCAACGACTGGAACAGATGGAAGGGGGAGCCGGCAAACTGGGAGAACGCCAGATGGACCGGGGTACTTGAAAAGATTGATGGTGCCTGGAAGATCAGGCAACAGCACTTCTCATATGCCCGTTGACGAGCCTCCTCGGCCCGGCCGATGACAGTTTAGTTAAGACTGTAAGTCAATGACAGGATACAGGGATCATCACCCGATCTTTACCGAGGTCATTGTCAGCGAGCCGGCGACGGGCCTGTCATTGAACAGCTCCACCGGTTCACCGTCATCGCGTCTGTTAATGCCCATCTGGTGTCATCAGTCGGGTGAATGAAAGGGATCCCAGTTTCCAGGAATCACCCTGTTTAATGTATACCTCTGTAACCTCAAATGGGTTGGTAACTTCGGTTCCTCCAACCACTGCCAATAAATCGATTCGGTTAAGCAGAATGGCAGTATTGTCAATAATATTCACCGATACGTTGTGGATATCAGCCTGCTTGTACCAGATGCCTCCACTCTTGATGATATTGATTTCCTGTTCTTTTCCCCATGATCCGCCCATATGGACAAATACTGCCTTATCATGAAAGAGATAGCTCAGGGTATCTGTATTTTTGTCGGCCATCCATTGCCACTTTGCTTTGGAAAGAGTGATAATTTCCTGTTCGGCGGCTGTGCTTTGAGAAAAACTGATTTGCGCACTGAAGAAGATTAACAGTAGGACTGAAAGAGTCGTTTTCATGATCTTGTCTTTTTTTGTGATTTAGTATTGCTCTATAACTATTTACCGAAGAACTCTTTAAGCTTGCCCATTGCCTGATTTCCGTATTGGTTGACATGCGAGATATGGCTGTGAGTGGCCACGGAGGTCAGGAATAATTTTTTCTTATCAGGGCCGGATCTATTTTTTCAGTATTTCGATCAATTCCCTGTTTTTGTAGAGGATTTCCCGGCCGACTTTCTGTGATTCTAAAATTCCGATCTCCTCCAGTTCTTTCAGATACCTTGAGGCTGCCTTCCTTTCAACGCCAAGTTTATTGACAACAAACTCAATCTTCGAATAGGGTTGCTCAAATAATAGTTCCACCAGTTCTTTTCTGTAGACTTTTGGCGCTTTCTCCTGAACCCTGGCTACAGTCATATCCAGCAGGTCCTTTATGTTTGTGATTTTTGTTATCGTCTCTCTGGAAGTAATTTCAACAGCCTTAAGCATAAACAATATCCATTCCTCCCAGTGGCCGGTTCTATTCGTCAGGTTCAGAAGCCTGTAATATTCAGGTTTATTGTTGATTATATAGGAGCTAAGATAAAGTATCGGAACCTCGATCAATTCGTTAAGTATCAGATACAAAATATTCAGGATCCTCCCGGTTCGGCCGTTTCCGTCATAAAAAGGGTGGATGCTTTCGAACTGATAATGAAGT
>CALMRD010000080.1 GCA_937871625.1 uncultured Bacteroidales bacterium
TTGTAGCTATTGTCGTGCTTATTACCACGGAAGGCACGCACGGAAAATGCCCGGAAGAGCTTCTCCCTCAGGTCGCGACGGTCGGCGTACTGCATGAAGGGAACAAAGCTGGGAGCATGCAGCGTGAAGAGCCACCCCTCCAGTCCTTTCTCTTTTGCAAGGGCTGCCGCTGCCTCACGGATACCGGAGGGCAGGCCTGCAAGATCATCTTCCGAGATGAGATGAAGGGTGAAGTCATTGGTCTCTGCAAGCACATTTTCTTCAAACTTCAGAGAGAGGCTTGAGAGCTCAACGGTTATCTCCCTGAACTTTTCCTTGTCACTGTCAGAGAGGGCTGCCCCGCCCCTGACAAATCCCTTGTACTTGCGGTCAAGAAGTATGCGCTGCTCGGGATTCAGTCCCAGCTGATCCATTTTATCGTAAACACTTTTCACTTTACGGAAAAGGGCTGGGTTGAGCGTAATATCATTGGCAAAGTTGGTCAGCAGGGGTGAGACCTCCATGGCCGCCGCCTGCAGCTCAGGCGTGGTGTCGGCGCTGTTCAGGTTGAAGAGCAATGCAGTGATCTGGTTGAGCCGGCTGCCTGCCCTCTCCAGCGCCTCAACACTATTACGGAAGTCAGGCACAGCCGGATCAGCGATTATGCTGTCGATCTCACCTCGCGCTGACTCAATGGCCTGCTCCACGGCAGGCCTGTAGTGTTCGGGCCTGATCAGCTCAAAGGGGGCTATGTTGAAGGGGGTGTTCCACTCCTGAAGGAGGGGGTTGGGGTGAGGGTGTCCAGAGGTCATGGTTTACGGTTGTGATATGGGCAAATATAGGGGAATTTGCGATTTCGTCCCTCACTACTGCCTTCTGCCTACTGGCTACTGCCTTAAAAAAAGAATGCCACACCCCTGACGGGATATGGCATCATTGAAATTTATTCTTTCAGAAATCAGAACGGCAGGTCGTCGAGCTCGGGATCGGGTGGGGGGACATCCTCCAGTCCGGGAAGGGGAGCAGCCTGCTCTCCGCCCTCAGCAACGGTGACGCCGCGGACGACGCTCAGAGCGTTGAGGTTGGTGATGTAGTTTACCATCCCGTTCTTTTCCCAGCGGTTGCCTTTCAGGTTGAAGGTAACGGTAACCTCCTGCCTCAGCCATGACTCATCGATGAGGTCGCACCTCTCCTGCGTCAGCTGGAACTTGAGAAAGTCAACGAATGCCTGGCCGCTGCTGCTATCCTTGTGTTCGATCACGAACTCGCGCTTGCGGAAGCGTTCACTGACCCTGTTGACAGGGTATACCTCGGCAACCTTGCCTGTGATCTGGTATTCCATTGTGGTTCTATTCCTTCACAATCTCGAGGAGCTCAACCTCGAAGATGAGAGTCGAGAATGGCGGGATCGGGCCTGTGCCCTGTTCGCCATAAGCCAGTTCATAAGGAATGTAGAACTTGAATTTGGATCCGACGGGCATCAGCTGAATGCCTTCCTGCCATCCCGGAATGACCTGGTTGACAATGAACTCAGCGGGCTGACCCTGGTCTAAGGACGACTGAAACTTGGTGCTGTCAATCAGTGTTCCGGTGTAGTGGACCTTAACCATATCCTGAGGACCCGGTTTGTCACCGGTACCCATGGTGATTACCTCGTACTGCAGTCCGCTGCTTGTCTCCTGGATGCCGTCACGTTTTTTATTCTCCGCAAGGAATTTTTCACCTTCGTCTATGTTCTTTCCGTAAGCTTTTTTCATCTGATCTGCCTGTCTTTTTTGCATATAGGTCATGACATAACCCTGGGCACTTTGTTCATCAAGTGTATTCTTTTCATTCTCTGCATCGATCATTCCCTTGGCAAACAGGACAGGGTCAATTACGAGACTGTCGCTCATGAAATAGAAATAATTGGCAATGCCTATTGCATATGCAAGAGAGTCTTCTGCACTCTTCAGCTTTGTGCCGGTGATACCTGACCTTGTATTGCAAGAAGATGCAATCATGGCTGCTGCCACGGCGAGGATTACTAAACCTTTGATTTTCATTCTATCTGTTTTATTAAAATTTTGGCAAAGATAATGTTTTGGTCGTCAACTTGATGTTATTCTTCTTCTTTTATCACCTCAAGAAGTTCAACTTCGAATATCAGCGTCTCGAACGGTTTGATGATGTTACCAGCTCCTCTCTCCCCGTAGGCCAGGTCATATGGAATATAGAGCATTATTTTGGATCCTTCATGCATCAGCTGGAGTCCTTCAACCCATCCTTTTATGACGTTGCTGACCCTGAACTGAGCCGGCTCGCCGCGGTCGTACGAGGAGTCGAACTTTGTTCCGTTGACAGTTGTGCCCGTATAATGTACTTTCACTATGTCATCAGGACCGGGGGTTGCGCCCGTGCCCTGGGTGAGCACTCTGTACTGAAGTCCGCTGGGCAGTATGACCACCCCCTCTTTTTTGCCATTCTCGTCGAGAAATGCTTTGGCCTCCCGGATATGGACATCGTATTCAGCCATCAGGCGTTCTCTCTCACGCCTCTGCATATAGCTGACTATAAAAGCACTGGCAGTGGTGTCATTCATGAAAGCCTTCTCTTTTTCGGCATCTTTCATTCCTTTGGAGAACATTTTTGTGCTGATGTCAATGCTGTCAGCCACATAGTATTTATAATTGGCAACACCAAGAGCATAGGAGAGCGAGTCTTCAGAGCTGACAAGTTTTGATTTCTGAGCAACGACGGCGAGTGTTGTCACGGCACAGAGAGCCATTACGGTAAAGATTTTCAGGTTTCTCATCATTATTGTCTTCATTATTATTTGCAGAAAGCCGGTATAATATATATCTGCCGGTTAAAAATCACGCAAACATACATAAAAACAGCTGATATTTTCGCCGGCAGTCAAAATTCAGGCCTGCAGCCGGGTAAAAAGGGGGCATCAGCAAGAGTTACAACATCACCGCCCTTGTGAATACCCTTTTTCCCGGAGGGCCGGGCAGCAGTGTCACCTCCATCCCCAGTGTCCGCAGCATCCTTTTCAGGCTTCCCTTTGCCGAGTATGTGATAAAAACCGATCCGGCATGCATCACGGCAGCTATCTTTCGCATCGCCTCCATACTCCACATCTCAGGTTGCTTGTCAGGACCGAAAGCATCGAAGAAGACAAGGTCGAAGAGGCCCTCGGGTTGATCTCCGGTCAGATC
Source organism: uncultured Bacteroidales bacterium (assembly GCA_937871625.1). Taxonomy (GTDB): domain Bacteria; phylum Bacteroidota; class Bacteroidia; order Bacteroidales; family VadinHA17; genus SR-FBR-E99. Next base: position 3,180 of record CALMRD010000080.1, read on the forward strand.
GGAGACTGTTTTGTGCAGCGTGAACCATTCGTTAATTGAGTACGGGGCGTCCCACGGTGCTGCATGAATTGAACTGAAGAGTTCCATGCCCCCATCCCCGGTAAGCACTCCGTAGTTGAGTTTTGAAATTATTGAAGCATCGAGCGGGTACTTCTCCAGGGAGGTATAAATCACTTTCTTTCTGTGCTCAGAAGCATATATTGCTGTCAGAAGTGCATTCAGTCCTGTGCCGAATCCGACTTCAAGAATGGTGATACTGTCACCTTCAATGCTCCCGAGGCCTGCATTGATAAATATGTGACCCGACTCGGTGACGGCGCCAAAATGGGAGTGATAATGCTCATCCATTTCAGGCACGTAGAGGGTGTGGGAACCATCGGATGTGAGTTTGATTATGGTATCCACTTTGAATTTGCGATTTCAGGCTTTTTTACTTTACCGGCTTTCGACCCTCCTCCTCCGCTATGCGGATACGGAGGGCAGAGCTTTACGGACTTTGGACCCTCCTCCTCCGCTATGCGGATACGGAGGGCAGAGCTTTACAGACTTTCAACTTTGCTGCCAGTTCGATTCATACCATGAGCGTACGTCTGTAGCTATCATGCCAGCCCTGCGGGCGGCCTCGATACCCAGGTCCCCGTCCTCGAAGACCTCACATTCTGACGGATCAAGGTTCATCAGTTCGGCGCACCGGAGGAAAGTTTCGGGGTGAGGCTTATGATTTTTCACATCATTGGCGGTAACAATGATGTCAAAATACTCTCTTATGCCTATTATCTCAAGCGTCTTCTCCACCGCCTCGCGGTGTCCCCCTGTGCCTATGGCGATTGGCATCTTACCATGATATTTCTGCACGAGGGCGGTGACAGGCTCAATGGGTGTCACGTTATGCTGGATGGTGTAAAACTCCTCCAGCTTGACCTGCATGATCTCTTCGGGTGATACCCTGCCGGTCCTACCGTTCTTTTCGATGATATCCTCTGCTATCTTCCAGCCGGGAGCGCCGGTATGTGCCTGCAGGAATGCCGTGTCCATATGAATGCCAAAGTGGAGGCAGGCCTTTTGCCACGCCTGGTAGTGCCATGGCATGGTGTTGGCAAGGGTGCCGTCGAGATCGAAGATGAGTCCTTTGACTCCGGGGGTGATATCATATAGAGGCATCAGGCAATAGGCATTAGTCCAGTCAGCAGTCAGCAGTCAGCAGTCGGCAGTTGAGGGTCCGATGAAGTCGGAAGTGCGTCGGTACGGCAGCTGGCAGTCACTGCAAACATCCATGTTACTGATAATTATTGGGTGCAAAAATACAATAAAAGGCATAAACCTTCAGAAAAACTGTAATTTGCCGCAGAGCACTTACCTGATGGACTTCTGCCTGTTATTTCCCAAGGAATTTTCTTACCTCCTTTGCGATATTCGCGCCGGTGAAGCCCAGTTTCTCGTCAAGTACCTTATACGATGCCGAGAAGCCGAAGCTTTCGAGTCCGAATATCTTACCCTCAGACCCGGCGAAGCCGAGCATGGTGACGGGCAGTCCGGCTGTCAGGCAGAAGACCGGGATGCCGGGGGTGAGCACGCTCTCGCGGTACTCTTTATCCTGCATGCGGAAGAGACCTTCCGATGGTGCCGAAATGATCCGTGTTCTGATGCCCTCTGATGCCAGCAGCGTGTCAGCCTCAACGAGGGTGGCCACCTCGGATCCGCTGGCAACGAGTATTACGTCAGGGGTGGCGGATGCTTCCGACACGATATATGCGCCTTTTGCGGTCAGCGCTGCGGCTTCAGTCCTTGTCATGCCCGTTACCGGAAGTGTCTTGATGTTCTGGCGTGAGAGAATAAGGGCCGTGGGTGTGGTTTTATTCTCCAGTGCCAGCTTCCATGCAATGTTGGTCTCGATGGCATCGGCGGGACGCAGCACCAGCATGCTGTTCTCCCCGTGATGGTTCTTCAGGTGTTCCATGAGTCTTATCTGTGCCTCCTGCTCCACGGGCTGGTGCGTGGGTCCGTCCTCACCCACACGGAAGGCGTCATGGGTCCAGACATACTTGACAGGCAGTCCCATCAGTGCTGCCAGCCTGACGGCCGGTTTCATGTAGTCAGAGAAGACAAAGAAGGTGCCGCATACGGGTATGACACCACCGTGCAGCGCCATGCCGTTCATCAATGCTGCCATCGTGAGCTCCGAGACTCCGGCATGAAGAAAGGCGCCGGAGAAGTCGCCCCTGGTCAGGGCCCTGCTCTTTTTCAGGAAGCCGTCGGTCTTGTCAGAGTTGGCAAGGTCGGCAGAAGCCACAATCATGTTGGGTACAGTTGCGGCGAAATGTGCGAGTATGGCGGCGGAGGCATTTCGGGTGGCATCGTTCTCCTTCTGAGCAATTGCAGTGAAGTCGATCTCAGGAAGCACTCCCGAATAAAAGTTTTCAAGCAGCTTCGCAGCTTCAGGCTCTGAGGCAGCCCACTCATCCTTTTTCATCCTCCACTCTGATGCCGCTGCAGCCTTGCCCGCCAGCACCTCCCCGTAGAGATCCTCTACGTCGGGGAATATCTCAAATGGTTTTTCCGGGTCACCGCCCAGGGCGGCAACCGTCTTACTGAAGGATGCGCCGGCATGCGATACAGGCTGGCCGTGCGTGGAGGTTCTGCCTTCGAAGCTGTTACCCTCTTCATCGATCAGGCCCTTGCCCATCACTGTTCTGCCGATGATCAGCACGGGCTTCTCGTTTTCATCTGATGCCATACGGAGGGCACCACGTATCTGGTCATGGCTGTCGCCGTCGATCTCCATCACCCGCCAGCCCCACGCCCTGTATTTGGCAGCGGTATCCTCCGAGGTTACGGCTGCGGTCTCGGTAGAGAGCTGTATATCATTTGAGTCGTAGAACATTACCAGGTTACACAGGCCGAGGTGCCCTGCCAGGCGTCCTGCACCCTGTGAAATCTCCTCCTGTATGCCGCCGTCGGAGATATAGGTATAGATCTTATGTTCGAAGAGCCGTCCGAACCGGGCAGTGAGGAACCTTTCGGCTATGGCGGCGCCAACGGCCATCGTATGGCCCTGGCCGAGAGGGCCGGAGGTGTTCTCGATGCCATGTTGAAGATCGAGCTCTGGGTGGCCGGGGGTCACGCTACCCCACTGCCGGAACTGCATCAGGTCTTCCACTGTAAACAGTTTCGTCAGTGTAAGCACCGAATAGAGCATGGGGGACATGTGGCCGGGGTCGAGGAAGAAGCGGTCCCTGTTTATCCATGCCGGGTCGGCAGGGTCAAAACGGAGGAACTCCGAAAAGAGAATATGGATGAAGTCAGCCCCGCCCATGGCACCGCCGGGGTGTCCGGAGTTGGCCTTCTCGACCATTGCCATAGAGAGGATGCGGATATTGTCTGCTGCTCGTTCGTTTACATTTTTGGGCATGATTGTCAGTCTCTTTTGGTTGAGGTTAAAACATGAGAAATTCAGGCGTTGTATGTTGAGGAGGCGGTGTCACCCCCGCGGCCTGTCCAGTTGGTATGGAAGAACTCTCCCTCCGGTCTGTCTGTACGCTGGTAGGTATGTGCCCCGAAGTAATCGCGCTGTGCCTGCAACAGGCTGGCCGGCAGCCAGGCAGAGCGGTAGCTGTCAAACCATGCCAGGGCAGCACTCATGGCAGGCACCGGCACCCCGTCCCTGACAGCCCCGGCGATGACCCTCCTCCAGCTCTCGCTGTTCTCCGTGATGATGGAGGCAAAATAGCTGTCGACGATCAGGTTTGAGAGCTGCGGATCACGTTTGAAGGCTTCGTAGATCTTGTTCAGGAAGGCTGACCGGATGATGCATCCTCCCCTCCAGATCATTGCTATCTCACCATAGTTGAGATCCCAGCCGTACTCCACGGCAGCCTCTCTCAACAGGTTAAACCCCTGCGCATAGGATACAATCTTGGAGGCATAGAGTGCCTTGCGTATGTCATCAATATACTGTTTCCTGTCTATCACCGGACCTTTGGCCGGACTACGGAAGAGGGGTGAAGCCTCCACTCTCTCCTTTTTCATTGAGGAGATGAACCTGGCGAAGACCGACTCCCCGATAAGGCTCAGCGGCACACCATGATCCAGGGCACTGACAACGGTCCACTTGCCCGTTCCCTTCTGGCCGGCAGAGTCAAGTATCTTTTTCACTATGGGCTCTCCGTCAGAGTCTTTGAACCTGAGTATCTCGCCGGTGATTTCTATCAGGTAGGAGTCAAGTTCTCCCTTGTTCCACCCATCAAAGATGTCAGCCATCTCATCATAGGTAAATGATCCGGTGTTCAGCATCAGGTGATAAGCTTCGCATATAAGCTGCATGTCGCCATACTCAATGCCGTTATGGGCCATCTTAACAAAGTGTCCGGCACCGTTGTCGCCTATCCACGTTACACAGGGGGCACCGTCAGATGCCCTGGCAGCGATGGCATGGAAAATATCCTTAACACGAGGCCATGCCTCCTTCGATCCGCCGGGCATGAGCGACGGACCCAGCAGGGCACCCTCCTCGCCGCCGGAGACGCCGGTGCCGATGTAAAGCAGCCCCTTGCTCTCAACGTATTTTGTCCTTCTGATGGTGTCGGGGAAGTGGGAGTTGCCCCCCTCGATGATGATATCTCCCTCGTCGAGAAGCGGGATGATCATCTCTATGAAGTCGTCAACCGGTTTTCCCGCCTTGACCATCAGCATGAGCCTGCGGGGCCTGCTGAGTCCGGAGATCAGCTCCTCAAGTGAATAGGCAGGGATAATCTTCTTTCCTTTCCCGCGTCCGTTAACAAAATTGGTCACTTTTTCTGTTGTCCGGTTATAGACGGCAACAGTAAAACCCCTGCTTTCAATGTTAAGCACCAGGTTTTCTCCCATCAC
>CALMRD010000081.1 GCA_937871625.1 uncultured Bacteroidales bacterium
GTGCCGGCATGTCTCGCGCTGCCGCAGCCGGAGAGAAGTGAGGTGGCCAGCACTGCAACAATAATTTTCATTGAGGCAGCTCTCTTTCGGCGTCCGGATAGAATGAAAAGCACGTTCCCCTCAGACAGCTCCCCGTCAGGAGCAACCCTGTTCCCGAAACGATCCTCGACAGGAGGCAGCCTTTTGGGCACTCGTTTGCCTGATTGAGTATAGAAACTGACGATGGCGTCTTTTACCCTGGCTCCGCCGTGCAGTTCAAGCAGGGTGCTGTTTACTGTGATTTTCATAATAGAAGGTTTTGATGGCCTGAGGATATAAAGTTCGTTTTTTTTCAGGTATATAGGGCCACCAGCTCTGGGGTATTATTCATTTTCAATCACTTCATCGGGGGAATAGATCAGGCCTTCCGGTATCGACTTGCCATCAGGAGTGACGATCAGGGCTGTGAACATCCACTTAACGAGCCTGGTGTAAGGAGTAGAGAATGAACCGACAGGAAGCTTCAGCAGCAGGGTGTTCCAGCCCTGCCGCAGATGCACCGGCAATGGTGGACGGAGCCAGAAATTCTCGTCAGCATAGGGTGTCTCCAGGTCCACGGGTACGAATCCGGCATTTTTCAGAACCGGCGGTTCAAGAGGTTCGCCGTTGAGCCAGACCTTACTCTCATCATAGTCCCACTTTCCGGGGGGTGGTGTGGCATCCTTCTCAGAGCGACCGTAGTTATGAAATGACAGCCACAGTCCTGCCTCCTGCTCCACGGGTGAGTAGATCCCGGTAAAGGCATAGGAAGTGCTTTCAGGCTGCGGATCGCTGTATAACGATGCCACCATTTTGCCCCATGTATGACGCAGGTAGACCGACGCTCCGGATGCTACGCCGGTACTGTAAACGGAGCCCTGATAAGAATAGCTCCCGGCAAAACTCTCTTCAGGAGGGAATGACCGTCTGAGATCTCCCTCATTGGGGAATGGCCCTGCTATCCTCCACCTGACATCCGTCTGTTTCATGTAAGGGAAAGGTTCTCCTGGCAGGAGCTTCTCCCTGCATGTCAGCATCCTCTGCTCGAAATCGCTGAAGGCATCAAATCGCGCATCACCCGGGTTGCCCATCTTAACTCCACACTCCCTGATATCACATCCGCCACCCCTCCATGCTCTCTCCGCAAAGGCTAACATCGACGGGTAAAACGCGTTTGAGAAAATAATGTCATCTACCGAGGAGGGTGCACGGTCGTTCCAGGTACAGACAATACCGCCGAGCAGAAGATCTGTTCCGGCATCGGAGTCGCATATCCGGCTGTTGTATATGGCAAACAGATCGGCAAACGGGTCGGTATGGTTCAGGTAGAGGAACCTGGAGTCAATGGTCTTCCTGCCCGTTTCCGGAGCCACGTTGCCCATCCAGAGCTGTCGCACCGCATCTTTTCCCGGATCATCGCCCGGCCACCACCCGATGACCTGTTTACCCGACTGTCTGACCACAGTGGCCATCTCATCTGCAAAACCGGGGTCTGTGATCTTTACCTCATCAGTACCGATATGAAAGTAGTCCGTATTGAACAGTTCACACGCCTCCTGAAGCAACTGTTTTGTCAGCTCTTTTCCTTCCGGCGACTGCATTTCAAGGCCGGTGGCCCTGGTGAAGGCATCGCTGTGGCCGGGCATGTCAATCTCGGGAATGACCGTCACGTAGCGTTCACTGCAGAACTCCACGAAATCGCGGACTTCCTCTCTGGTATAGAAACCGGTGTCGCGGGTCGTTACTTTATCATCCGTCAGGGCAGGAAAGATGTCGCTTGCCAGGCGCCAGGCGATATCCTCTGTCAGGTGCCAGTGAAAGGCGTTTATCTTAAAGCGGGAGAGAATATCAACCTGCTTTTTCAATTCCGGTATTGGAATAAAATAACGTCCCACATCATGCATGAAGCCTCTGATCCTGAAAGCAGGGTAATCGGTTATCGTGCAACCGGGAATGGAGAGAACACCCCCGGATTCCGTAACCAGCTGTTCCAGGGTTGCATCAGCCCTGTAGAATCCCTCCGTTGTGGATGCATATATCACCACCGAGTCCGTTGTTGCTCTGATGCAATAGGCTTCATGCTCATTCAACGGCACTCCGGGCAATTCATCCACCCAGTTTCGGAATACTCTTGTATCACTCTGTAGAACAGAGCCTTTAATAAAAAACGTTTCAGTGGTCCAGCTAATTTTCTGAGGCATGGGAACCAATGCCGGCTGACCTGAACAGAAAAGAGCCTGTGCGAAAAGGATATGGGACATAATCCACAGTCGCGTTATTCTTCGGGCGGTACCGGAGTGAAAAGCTGTATGTGTCATTTTGTAAACCATTACGATTAAATGTATTAATCGTGACTATCGTCTTTTAAAATTCGCCTGACAGAGGGAAGCAGCTCTTCCGGAGTTTCAGCGATCTGATCGGGATGGGTTACAGCCAGTGCTTCCACGGGACTCAGTCCCCATGTGACGGCAATGACCCTGATCCCTGCTTTCCTGGAGGCCTCCACATCTCTTGTTTCATCACCAACATAGATAACCTCTTCCGGGGAGATCTTTTCATGATCTAGTAATCGCCTGATAACCTTCGCCTTGCCAAAATAGCTTTTGCCACTGTAGATAAAATCAAATGTATCAGACAGATTATTGACCTCGAGAAACATACTGACATTCCTTGCAGAGTTGGAGGTCAGTATTCCCATGCTGAAACCTGCATTTTTGATATCCCTCAGGGCTGGGATAATATCCTTTACAGGGTTTACATCAGGTATATGTGCAGCCAGTTCTTTTCTTATCCGGAGAAGAAGTGAGAACAATTTAAGCTTTGTAATCCCGTAACTCATCAGAATCTCCTGTGGCTTCCGGGTTTTCAGCAGCTCCCTGTCTTCCTTCCTGGCAGGTCTGCAGCCATATTCCTGCGCAATCCCGTTGTAGATGTCGAAGGAGAGTTCGAGGGTATCAGCAATGGTACCGTCAAAATCAAAAATGATATACTTTTTATCCATTATGGCTTCAGAATTTAATATAAATTACTCCTGATTTGGGGAGTGCAATTTAAAAACAAAGGAATAAAACTTGCATGAGTATTGGATCACATAGTGATTTGAAAACAAAATTTCACACAAGTGACATCATGTCAACGATATAAAATTAAGTAACCGAATGATACTTACATAAGCAGTAACTCACAAAAGGAGATGATTATTTACTTCATATAAGTTCCATTTGACCAATAAGATAAAAAATCTATCACCGAATGAAAAAGATAACAATTCTGGGGGCCGGCATGGTAGGCAGGGCTATGGCAGTGGAGCTGTCGAAGAAGCACCGGGTTACTTCGGCCGATATCGACATCAGGGCACTGGACATGCTGCCGGAGAGATCCGGCATAAGCAGGACGCATCTTGACGTCACCGATCAGGGTGCTCTCGCCGCAGCCATCAGTGGCTCTGACATTGTTATCTCGGCCGTACCCGGATTCCTGGGGTTGAGGACGATGGAGCAGGTCATCAGGCAGAAGAAAGATCTGGTAGATATCTCTTTTCTTCCGGAGGATGCCGGGCACCTTGATCGGCTGGCCAGGGAGAACGGTGTGACAGTGGTAATGGACTGCGGCGTCGCGCCGGGGATGCCCAATTACATTGTGGGGTATCACAATGAGAGAATGAAGATTGAGGCGGTGGAATATATGGTCGGCGGACTGCCGAAGACCAGGACCTGGCCCTTTGAATACAAAGCCCCTTTCTCTCCGTGCGATGTCATTGAAGAGTATACCCGCCCGGCGCGCTATGTTGAAAACGGGAGAACGGTCGTGAAGCCGGCGATGAGCGATCCGGAAAAAATATTCTTTGACGGGGTGGGCACCCTGGAGGCATTCAACACCGACGGTCTGCGGTCGCTCATCAGTACCATGAACCATATTCCTGATATGAAGGAGAAGACACTCCGCTATCCCGGGCACATCAACCTTATCATGGCCCTGAGGGATGGGGGATTCTTCGCGAAGGAGCCTGTCGCAGTGAATGGCACAGATGTGATTCCCCTGGATTTTACCTCCGGAATCCTGTTCAAAGCATGGAAGCTGGGTGAGGAGGAGCCTGAGTTCACT
>CALMRD010000082.1 GCA_937871625.1 uncultured Bacteroidales bacterium
GGGAATTAAGAAGGATGTGATCATCTCATCACGGATTGCAGAACGGACTGACAGGGTGGTGATATACGGCTGGCACAGGCCTGACGGCAGTCACATCCAGCCCGTCTACAGCGGTCATGTATGGTGGTACGTTGATTACAGCCACGGCATCAGGTTCATGAACAGGCGGGTCCTGCTTGACGGCTCTCCTGCAGATGTAGGGAAGATACTCAGGGATCCGGTGCTCTTCAGGGTACTCAGCAATGAAGAGATGCCGATGGAGATGCCATTTTACCCGGTGGAACAGACATCCGGAACGACAAAGTCTCATCCGGTTGTTGCAGGTCCGGTTTCCTGAGTTTTGTATATGCCGGTGTGGTTATTGCCGGACGGTACCCGTGTCCGCAAAAACTGCCGGACTGTACCCTGGCCCGTAAAGACTGCCAGTCTGGTTACTGCCGGCTCTTATACCCTGCTCTCACGACAACTGGCTGTCTGATTACTGCCTGTCTTTGTAACCGGGTCCGCGTACGACCCTGCCGGGGGTGGCGCCGGTATGTTCTCCGTCGCGCAGGACCTGCACTCCGTTTACAATGACATGTGACATACCGGTTGAGAGCTGATGTGGATCCTCAAACGTTGAGTGATCCTGTACCTTCGCGGGGTCAAAGACCACCACATCGGCATAGTACCCCTCTTTCAGCGCACCGCGTTTTTCAATCTTCATATTGGTAGCGGGAAGGGTGGTCAGCCTGCGCACAGCCTCCTCCAGGGTGATGACCTGCTCATCACGCACATATTTACCGAGCAGCCTGGCAAAGTTACCGTAGGCACGGGGGTGGGTGGCCGACTTGAGGAAGACACCTTCGGGTGCCATTGACTTGCCGTCGGAGCCGAAGCTCATCCAGGGCTGTGCGATCTGTTTTTTCAGGTTATCCTCTGACATTGAGAAGAAGACAGCCGATACGTTGCTTCCGTCATCAATCACCAGGTCCATCACCGTCTCTTCGGGCGATTTACCTCTCATGGAGGCTATCTCTGCAACTGTTTTTCCCTGGAGGTACTTCAGTGAATCGGTATCGAAGCCTATGAGCAGCACCCTCTCAGGGGAGCCCTGTTTTCTCATGATGGTCTTTATGATCTCCTGTCCCACGCTCTCTCTGACTTCCGGGTCCTTAAGCCTGGCGACCCACTTCCCGAAGCCGCCCTCCTGCACCCACTCCGGCATCAGGATCCCCAGCCCGGTAGAGCTGGCAGGGTAGTTGTACATATCCGCGGTGATCTGAAGACCTTCCGCTCTTGCAGAGTCAATTTTCGCTATTGCTGCATCAAGTTTTCCCCAGTTGGTCCGTCCTACCTGCTTAAGGTGGTAAATCTCCGCCCTGATACCCGTCTCATCAGGTATCCTTAGAAAATCGTCGATGGCTTCGAGGAAGGTGTCATCTTCATTACGGATGTGGGATATATACATGCCGTCGTACTCCGCCGCCACCCGGCAGAGCTCAGTCAGCTCCTCCGTTGAGGCAAAGCTTGCCGGAATATATTCAAGGGCTGAGCTGACACCTATTGCTCCCTCCTCCATGGCCTGCCTTACGAGCAGCTTCATTGAGTCCATCTCTTCAGCAGTGGGCGGCCGGTCGTCATACCCTACCTGGTGGATACGCAGTGTTGCCGTGCCCACAAACGAGGCTATGTTGGTTGATACACCCCTGGCCTCAAGAAATTCAAGGTATTCGCCAAGGGTGGTCCACTCAATGTCATACTTAATATCTCCCTGCGAGGCCTTTATCTCCTCCTTCATGGTCTCACTCCATGGACCCCAGGAGTCACCCTCGCCCAGCACCTCCAGCGTCACCCCCTGGCATATGTCGCTCATGGACCTGCCATCCTCTATGAGTGATTCAACAGCCCAGCTGAGCATGTTGATGAATCCGGGAGCCACTGTCATTCCCTCCGCATCTATCACTGTCCGGCCCCGTGCACCCTTAAGATCACCAATCGCAGCAATGGTATCACCCCTGATGCCGACATCACCGGTGAAGGCTGCCGATCCCGAACCGTCGACAATTTTTCCGTTCCTGATCAGGAGATCATACCTTTCAGAATCAGCACATCCGTAGATAAGAAAGAAAACGGGCAGAAAAACTTTTAAAAATC
>CALMRD010000083.1 GCA_937871625.1 uncultured Bacteroidales bacterium
GGACTTGCCGCCATTGCAGTCGAGTGCTTCAGCCTGGTGCAGGAGCGCAGGGTGACCGCCTGCCTGGCGCTTGCCCAGCTTAACTCTGAAGGGACAGTGGCCACCTGTGAGGGAGACCTTGCCTCGATGGCCGGCATGATGCTCGGTATGGCTCTGACAGACCATGTTCCCTGGATGGCCAACACTACCCTTCTTACAGAAAAGACATTAATATTGTCGCACTGCACGGCACCGTTTGGCATGGTCAGCCAGGTGAAGCTGCCATCACACTATGAGACGGGATGGTCTCTTGCGGTTGATGGAGAGATAACGGCCCGTGAAGTTACCGTTTACCGTTTTTCGGAAAATCTTGACAGAGTCTTCATAGCCGAAGGCAGGGTGGTGAGCAGGCCACATATGGAAGATGCCTGCCGAACCCAGGTGGAGATTGAACTCCCGAAGGAAGCGCTGCGTGTTCTGAGAGAGAAACCACTTGGTAATCACCTTCTCCTTTCACCCGGTAAGCATTCGGAACTTCTACGACTAGCCAGCTGGTATAAGGGGATTGAGCCGGTGACGTAAAACACCGGTGCATCTTAAATGGAATAACTGAATTTCCAGCCAGCTCCTGCCGGTTTAGTTCCTGCCTCAGCCGAAATCCGGAACCAGGCCTCTGTTGTCTGCCGTTTCCCTCTTTTTTCGTATTTTGCATTATCTAGAAATGGAGGTTAATCATGATCGTCACATGTGTACATGTAAAAGTAAGGAGTGAAAAGATAGAGGATTTCGTTGAGGCAATGAGGGAGAATCACCGGGGCTCCGTTCAGGAGCAGGGCAATATGCGTTTTGATGTGCTGCAGCAGGCTGATGATCCCTGCCGGTTCATGATCTATGAGGCGTTTGAATCTGAAGAGGCTGTGATAAAGCATAAAGAGACGGCTCACTATCTCAAATGGAGGGATGCCGTGAAGGATTTTATGGCCAGGGACCGGTATGGTGTGAAGTATAATATCATTGAACCCGCGGAGAGGTCGAAATGGTAAAACCCTTTCAATTTGCACGGCTGCCGATGATATACTTCGGCAGCGGGAAGATCAGTAAGCTTCCGGAGATTGTCTCCTGCTACGGGAAGTCGGTACTGCTGGTGACCGGGGCGAGATCCTTTATGGATTCCAGGCGTGCCGGTCTCCTGTTCGATATGTTTGGAAGCAACGGCATAGCCTTTAAGCATGTTCCAGTCCGCAGTGAGCCCTCCCCGGAAACCATCGATGAAACCATCCTGAAATTCAGGGGCAGCGAGCCGAATGTTGTCGTCAGTATTGGCGGAGGGAGTGTCATCGACGCCGGTAAGGCCATCTCCGCCATGCTTGGGAAAACGGGATCGGTCAGGGAGTACCTGGAGGTCGTTGGAACCAGGGAGCACCCCGGCACCAAGGTTCCATTTATTGCTGTTCCGACAACATCAGGTACAGGCAGCGAGGCGACGAAGAATGCGGTTATATCACAGGTGGGAAAGGAGGGTTTCAAAAGGTCGCTGCGGCATGACAATCTCGTGCCTGATGTCGCAATCGTTGACCCGGAGCTGACCCTCGATTGTCCCCCGGAGATTACTGCAGCCTCAGGAATGGACTGCTTCACACAGCTGACAGAGGCTTACTTCTCTACTAAATCGAATGAGTATACTGACGCTCTGGCCCTGGAAGGAATTAAGGCAATCAAGCGTTCCCTTATCAGGTCATATAATCACGGTGATAATATTGACGCCAGGGCTGATATGTCGTTTGCAGCTCTCACCTCCGGCATATGCCTGGCAAATGCCGGTCTCGGTGCGGTACACGGGCTGGCAGGCACCATCGGGGCTCTGTTCGATATACCCCACGGAGTGGTTTGCGGAACTCTGATGGTTCCTGCAAACGAATTGAATGTAAGCGAGTTGCGAAAGGAACGCAGTGGAGAGGCTGCTCTCCATAAGTATGCAATACTTGGCAGCCTTTTTTCTGACACTGCCGATAAGAGTGCCACATACTACGTCGACTTTTTCCTGGATTACCTGCGTGCTGTTACACACAGCCTTGATCTTCCGATGCTGAGTAGTTACGGACTCACCAGTGATTATCTGCCCGTTATAGCAGCGCAGTCAGACGTGAAAAACAACCCTGTCAGACTGAATACCGGGCATCTGGAAGAGATTCTGAGACAGAGGCTCTGACGCGTCATTGTAAGAAAGATATCCCTGATCGGTGATTGTGCCCAACAGAAAAGCGATGGACAGATGGCCTGTGCCGGCAGCTCAGCGAAGGAGACAGCTCTCCTGTGCAGCGTGTTGAAATCTTAAGCGTCTTTAACCTGAACTCTGACTCCTAAAAACATGATCCGGAATTTTTTTCGCGTTTCAATACGCAACATAGCCCGCAACAAGGTTTTCACCTTCCTCAATATAGCCGGTCTGGCCATCGGCATGTCAGCTTCACTGCTTATATTACTATGGGTTCAGGATGAGCTCAGCTATGACAGGTTCAATAAAAAGGGGGAGAATATCTATCGTGTTGAGGAGGATCAGTTTTACTCGGGTGCGAGGTATCATGTTACGGTGACGCCACAACCCAGCGGACCTGTCTGGAAGGAGAAGATACCGGAGATTGTTGAGCAGGCACGTATAAACAGGCTTCCCCGCATTCTTTTCCGCAATGGGGACAAGGTTTTCTTTGAGTCTTCAATAGTGGCATCTGATTCGGGGCTCTTCAATATGTTCACCCTGCCGTTGCTGCGGGGTGATCCTGCGACTGCCCTGAACGCACCATACTCGATAGTGCTCTCACAAAAGCTGGCTGACAAATATTTCGGTGACACCAATCCTCTTGGCAAGACGGTTACGCTGGAGAACAAATTCCAGTTCATGGTCACCGGCGTAATGAAAGAGATACCTGATAACTCGATCTTTACATTTGAAGGGGTAATTCCATTCTCTTTTCTGAAAGAGATAGGCGCTGTAAGCAATTCCTGGGGCAGCAATTCAATATTTACCTATGTCGAGCTGGAGGAGGGATCTGACCTGGAGGGTGTCGGCAAGAAACTTACTGACGTTGTGCTCGAGTATCATCCGACGACAACGACCAAATTCAGTGTTTTTCCCTTTCTCGACATCCATCTCCATTCTCAGTTTGGTTTCAATGAGACCAAAGGTCCTGTGACAGCGATATATATATTCTCACTGATAGCGTTGTTTGTTCTTCTTATTGCATGCATAAACTTTATTAACCTGTCGACTGCCAAGGCCTCTTCCAGATCGAAGGAGATTGGAATAAGAAAAGTGATCGGGGCAGACAGGAAAATCATGATAGCCCAGTTCATGTCAGAGTCGCTCATTCTTGTTGCCCTGTCGATGATTCTGGCACTGATCATTGTCGGTCTCTCTCTCCAGCTATTCAATAATGTATCGGGCAAGGAGTTTGCTCTGACCGACCTGTTGCAGGGGAAGTTCATACTAAGTTATATTATAATTGGCATTCTTGCCGGCTTTGTGTCAGGCCTTTACCCTGCCTTCTATCTGTCTGCAATTAAACCTGTCGCCATTTTGAAGGGAGAGGGTCATGCAGGAAAAGGTAACGGGAGGCTAAGAAGGGCCCTCGTAGTGGTTCAGTTTTCGCTGTCAGTCATTATTGCTGTTTCTGCTGTTTTCATGTTCATGCAGTTAAGATTCCTCCAGAATAAAGATCTGGGATTTGACAAGGAGAATCTGATTGGAATACCCATGTCAGATGAGATGAAGGGCAAATACTATTCTTTGAAGAGGGAACTGGAGAAGGAGACTTTGATCCAGGGAGTTACTGCCTCTCTCCATAATCCTGTTATGATGGGCAGTAACTCGGGGGGCGCCGACTGGGATGGCAAAGACCCTGACAAGCATGTGCTTATCGGAACGAATGGGGTCGATTATGATTACCTGGAGACAATGAAGATGGAACTTGTGTCGGGACGGGATTTCTCAAGGGAGTTTACCGCTGACATAGCAAGAGATACAACAGGAAACTTCCTGGTAAATGAAGAGGTCGTAAGACTGATGGATATAGGTGATCCTGTGGGTAAGAATTTCAGGTTTATGGGCCTCAGGGGCACTATTGTAGGTGTCTTGAAGAACTTCCATTTCAAGGGAGCAGATCAGGAGATTGAACCCATGGCTTTTGCGCTTGCGGATACCAGCTTTTTAAGGTTGATACTTGTAAGATTAACACCGGGTAAAACAAAGGAGTCACTTGCATCTGTCGAGAAGACCTGGAATGAGATAGTCCCTGAATTCCCTCTCCAGTATACATTTATTGACCAGGATTACGAGGATCTGTTCAGGACAGAGATGCGTCTGGCAGATCTTCTGAAGTATTTTACTGTCCTGGCCCTGATAATTGCCTCCCTGGGCCTATACGGACTGTCATCATATTCAACCGAAAGGAGAACGAACGAGATAGGCATCAGAAAGGTGATGGGGGCTGACTCTCTTACTGTAATACGTACCATGGCAAGAGAGTTCCTCATACCGGTACTGATATCACTGCTTATTGCGCTTCCGGCCGGTTGGGTGATTGTAAATAAACTGCTGCAACAGTTTGCATACAGAATTGACACGAACATACTTGTCTTTGCCGGAATAGCTGCCGTGACAGTATTAATTGCCATGCTGACAGTAGGTTATCAGTCTTACAGGGCATCCTGTGTAAATCCTGCCGAGGCACTGAAAATAGAGTAGTTTTATACGTTCACTACAATATTGAGAGACGGGTCATAAATTCATTGTCACATCAATCCGGGAAGAAATGTTCAGCAATCTAATCAAGTACAGTTTACGATCATTCAAACGTCAGAGATCATACATAATAATTAACATCCTGGGTCTTTCCATCGGGATTGCCTGCAGTCTCCTCATAGCCATCTTTGTCATTAACGAAGCAAGTTATGACAAGTACAATGAGAAGAAAGACCGTATATACCGGCTGGTTCTGAACGGGAAGATAGGAGGGCAGGAGATAGTAGGAGCCTTCACACCCTCCATTATGGGCCCCACCATGCTTGAGGAGTTTCCGGAGGTGGATGATTTTCTGCGGATGACCGGATCGGGTCCCACAATAGTCGTATATGAGGACCGTGTTTTTACCGAGGACCACCTGATTCAGGGAGACTCATCATTCTTTAACTTTTTTACTATTCCGGTCATCGCGGGAGATCCGGAGAAGATGCTTAACGCTCCTCACAAGGTTGTCCTCACTGAAACCACGGCGAAGAAGATTTTCGGGGAGGAATCACCGATTGACAAGGCCCTGAAAATAGGTTCGGATACTGTAAGCTACATTGTCACGGGTGTGATACGTGATATTCCTGAAAACTCCCATTTTGATGCCAATATTATCACCTCTTTCCTGACAAACCCCCGGTCAAAGTCTCCTGACTGGATGAGTAACAGCTTCAGTACATACCTTCTTCTGAAACCCAATACAAGTGCATCAGATGTAGAGATGAAGATAACTGATCTGCTTGTTAAGTATGTCGGGCCTGAGCTGCAAAAGTATATGGGAATTACAATTGAAGAGTTCATCGGACAGGGAAACAAATATGAGTATTACCTCCAGAACCTGGCAGACATTCACCTGGATCCTTCTGTTCAGCAGGAGTTCAAGGCGGCCAGCGACCCCAAGTACCTGACTATTTTCGGGAGTGTAGCCATACTCATTGTCCTTATCGCGGCAGTCAATTTCATGAACCTGGCAACAGCCCAGGCATCCAGGAGGGCAAAGGAGGTTGGCATCAAGAAAGTGGGAGGGTCGACGAGGGGAATGCTTGTTACACAGTTCCTCTCGGAATCATTTATCCTTTCGTTCATCTCGCTGCTTCTGGCCCTTCTGATAATCAAGGTAACCCTTCCATACTTCAGTAACCTCCTTGGCACGAGGTTGGAAATGGATCTGATCACTAACTGGTATACGATCCCGGTAATGCTTCTTTTTACAATTTTAGTAGGGCTTCTTGCAGGCAGTTACCCGGCTCTGTTTCTTTCATCGTTCAATCCGTATGAAGTTCTCAAGGGAAGTGTCATCGGCAGCATGAAGAACGGTCGTTTGAGAAGGGTCCTGGTAATATTCCAGTTTGCGGTCTCGATTTTGCTTATCATCGGTACTGCCGTGATGTACAGGCAGATAAGCTACATGCTTAATAAAGATGTAGGGTTCAGCAAAGACCATCTGATAGTCATTGAGAGAGCCCATGTGCTGGGTCCCAGGTGGAAAGCATTCAAGGATGCAGCCAGGGAGATCCCGGGTGTGGAAAATATTGCAAGCTCAACAGCAGTTCCCGGCAGGAATAACAACAATAACGGGTACCTGATTGAGGGCAGGAATGATGAGTCATTTCTCCTGGTTACCAACTGGGTTGATTACGATTACCTTGAAACGTATGGGATGACCCTTGCCTCGGGAAGATTCTTCAATGAATCCTTTACTACAGACAATGAGGCCTGCCTGGTAAATGAGAGCGCTGTCAGGGAATTCGGACTTGATCAACCCGATCAGACGAGGATCATAAGGCCCGGTGACGAGGGTCGCCTTCTGCATATGCCGATAATCGGTGTTGTCAACAACTTCAATCACGAGTCACTCCGCAATCCCATCCAGCCTTACATCTTCTGTTTCAAGGGAGATGACCAGATGTGGGGCTACATGACTGTTAAGCTCAAGGCAGAGAATTATTCAAAGACAATAGGTGAAATTGAAAAGCTATGGAAAGAGTTCACGGCCAACAACCCGTTACAGTATTATTTTGTTGATGATGATTTCAGGAACATGTACAAACAGGAGAAGCAGAATGCGCAGATGGCTGTGATCTTTTCTGTCCTGGCACTCTTCATCGCAGCCCTGGGTCTTTTCGGTCTGACCTCATTCACGGTTGAACAACGCACAAAAGAGATAGGAGTGAGGAAAGCCATGGGCTCTTCGGTCACTGGCATCTACCTGGTAATCTCAAGAGAGATAATGATACTCGTCTCCATCTCGGCACTGATAGCCTGGCCAGTTATCTATTATATTGCCGGAAGATGGCTGGAGAATTTCCATTACAGGGTAGATACGGGTATACTGATTTACATTGGCGGACTGGTTGTCGCACTTGGAATAGCGCTTGCTACAATAAGTTACCGTATCCTTAGAGCTGCCAGGGTCAATCCTGCCAGTTCGCTCAAGTATGAATAGTTTCGGGAGAGAATCAGTACAATAAGTTACCGTATCCTTAGAGCTGCCAGGGTCAATCCTGCCAGTTCACTCAAGTATGAATAGTATCGGGAGAGAATCAGTACATTTTGTTTATGAGCTGACCAAACTCATCACGCTTGCGGAGAGGAAAACTAAAAGTATTTCCGTCACGCGTAACTATATTTAATCCCTTGGCAGCAAATAACCCCTGGCTGAAATATATGACTTCCAGTATATTATCGAACAGGATCTCAAGATTGAACTTTTCTGTTTCATTCATCAAGGTCTTGAAATACAATCCCTGGTTCGTGACTATCAGTTTTCCTGGTACTGTGGCCTTGTCTATCACCTGACTGGTATCGCCGGCTTTTAGCACCACCTCGTTGGGTTTAAGTTTGACTGTCATGATCTTGACTCGTTTGTTTTAATACAGTAGCCGAAAAATTGGTACTGTCACATTAAAGACGTCTCATAAACAAATTTGTTGCACATTACAGGGAGCTAATTGCATCCACTGCGTATTGCCTGTAAGCCTGTTATTTATCGACCTGACACGACTCCTGTTTCAGGCTTCCGGTTAACGATAAACACCGGGAAACCTGTTGTCAACAGCGTTCTTTCAGATTTTTGGAATACCAGATCCTTACTCATATTTCAGAGCATATATCGGATTCTTACCTGATACTCGGATGATGTGGAATAAAATTGTAAAGAGAGAGACGGCAAGGAGAATAATGGCAGCCAATACGATGAGCCACCATGAAATAGTAGTGTGATAGGCAAAATTCATCAGCCACTTGTTCATAATTATGACAGCTACAGGTGATCCAATGATTATCGCAACGAGCACCCATCTCAGGAAACTGGTTGATAACAATTTGACTATCAATGTGCTTGTTGATCCGAATACTTTACGTATGCCAATCTCCCTGGTTTTTTCCTGCGCCAGAAATGATGTAAGGCCCAGAAGACCCAGGCAGGCGATCAGGATTGCCACAAAGGCAAACCAGACAAGAATTCTGCTTAATGTGGATTCACTCTGGAATTGCTTTCCGTAAAATTCATCAAGGTATTGGTATTTAAAGGGGAATCCCTGTGCAAATTTATTCCAGACTGTCTCTATCTGTTTCAGAACCGTTGGCAGATTATCAGGGTTAATTTTTATGCACGCTGTACCGTACCAGTTGCCGTAGCAGAACAGTGCGGGACCAATGGAATCTTTCGGCGAGACATAATGGTAATCATCAATCACACCGATAATTTCGATATCATTTTTCGGAATAGTAGTAAGGTAGTATTGATGTTTAAGGAAGCTCCCGACAGGATTTTCCATGCCAAACAATTCCACTGCCTCCCGGTTCAGGATGCAAACACCCAATCTGTCGTTTGGTCTTTCCCAGTCAAAGTTTCTCCCCTCATTGATTTTGACGCCAAGCATTGGAAGAAATGAAGGATCGACGGTGAATACAGGAAACCCTTCTTTCACTCCCTGGTATGAAAAGCCCTCATAATTATTTACCGTTCCGGGAGGAGCACTTGTAAATGCCATCTCCTGAATGCCCGGGATTGACATTATTTCATTTTTAAACGCTTCTCTTTTATTTTGAATGTCACCGTCCATACCCAGGAGTATAATATTTTCCGTATTGAATCCCGTTTTATATTCCTTCATAAATTTGATTTGTCGGATTACGACAAATACAGAAAGGGTAAGGATAATTGAAACAGTGAACTGGAAGATCACGAGAGCAGTCCTGAATGGTGATCTTGAGATGCCACGGTTACCGAACTTGCGTAGGTACTGAACAGGATTGAATGAAGAGAGTCTTATTGCAGGGTATATGCCTGCCAGAAATCCGATCAGTGCTACAATCAGAAAGTAGATGCTGATACAGGAGCCGGTAAGATAGTCGTCCAGGGCAAGATGTCCCCCGGTAAGATGATTAAATTCAGGCAGAATGATCCGGATTATTATGATTGCAAAGAGAGAGGAGATAAAGCAGAGGACTATTGATTCAAAGAGAAACTGGGTAAATAATTGTTTCTGTGAAGCTCCGAATACTTTTTTAACACCGACCTCCCGCACTACAGTTGATGATTTTGCTATTGTAAGATTGATGAAGTTGATGCATGCGATTACCAGTGTCAGAATCGATACGAGCAGGAAAATATAAACAAACTTCAGGTTTCCATGAAGGTGGGATGGGAAATGCACTTCATGAAAATATATGTCTTTGAGAGGGACCAGCTCATTTTCATTGCCGCCGCCTGTTCTTCCTCGCTCTGCATAGAGTTCGTCAGTGAACTGTGTCATTCTCCCGGTAAGTTTTCCGATGTCAACGCCGTCGCTTATGAGGAAGTAAGTAGGAAACTGTGTGGTTCCAAATGAATAGAGATAGTCTGACTGCGGCATCATCTTTCCCAGGGTGACAAAGGAGGCAATAGCATCAACGGGCATATGTGTCCGGCTGACATCTTTTATTACACCTGTCACTGCAGCTTCGAAACTGTTGTCAATCATCACGGCCTTACCGACAGGATTTATGTCGCCAAACAGGGTACGGGCGGTGGTTTCAGTCAGGACAATGCTGAAAGGGGTCACGAGCGCCTCTCCGGGATTGCCGTAAAGAAACTCATAGGTAAAAATATCAAACAGGGTGGAGTCTGCCAGGAGCGTGTTCTCTGCCAGTATTGACTCCGTCTCATAAGTTAGCAGCGATGACCCTATACCAGAGAATCTGACGAACTTCTCTATCTCTGGAAATTCATTCGCGAATGCCGGGCCGATTGCTGAGACCATATAAACAGAGCCATTGATCTCTACCCGGTAGATGTTATCAATATTCTTATTGTATTTGTCATAGGAAAACTCGCTTTGCACCCACAGGATGATTAGTATAAAAACTGCTATTCCTACTGACAACCCAAAGATATTAATCAGCGTAAAGCCTGTGTTCCTTTTGGTTTTGCGCCACATCAGGGTTAAGTTTTCTTTTATCATAGTGCAGAGTATTTAGGGTACAAAGAATAACATAATGAAAAACCTGCCCGATATTCTGTTATCATGTTAAAGACGATTTGTTTATCTTTTTGATGCGCATGATCTTAAGTAAATATTTAGGGATGGCTATTGAATGCCCTGATCATCATATTTCTTGAAAAATGTCAATAAATTTGACACATTCCGGTTTTTATGCCGTCTTTTACATAAAGATTTTGTCATGATTACAGGAACCATTCTGATTGTTGATGAGGACCGCGATTTTCTGAAGTTACTTGAACGGACTCTGCAGAGGGAATATGAACAGGTTATAGCAATCTCCTCTCCGGA
This sequence comes from uncultured Bacteroidales bacterium, assembly GCA_937871625.1. Taxonomy (GTDB): domain Bacteria; phylum Bacteroidota; class Bacteroidia; order Bacteroidales; family VadinHA17; genus SR-FBR-E99. The sequence continues at coordinate 10,540 of CALMRD010000083.1, forward strand.
GAGCATCAGTGAGGTACTCCGGAAAACGAATGTTGATGTTGTCCTCCTGGAGTCAAACTACAAATCAGTTGTCAGGAATGGCAATGAAGGTCTCTACTGGCTGAAGGAGATTCTGGCTTTTGACAGCAATATGAGCGTGGTTATTGTAACTGCCTCCGGAGACATCGGGCAGGCTGTCAGGGCGATAAAGGAAGGGGCGACAGATTTCATCTTAAAGCCTCCGGACAGGAACAGGCTTCTGACTACCATCAACAATGCCCTGCAGCTAAGGCTATCGAGGCTTGAGGCTTCCTCGCTGAAGGAGGACAACAGGCAGTTGAAGAAAGTGATAAATAACGGCAGGGAGAAGATCATCCAGGGAGCTTCGCCGACGATGATCAACGTGATGAATATTGTCAGAAAGGTAGCCGGGACAGACGCCAACGTTCTGATAACAGGGGAGAACGGAACGGGGAAGGAGCTTATTGCCAGGGAGATCCATGCCCGTTCGGCAAGATCGGGAGAGCTGATGGTGAGTGTCGATATGGGTTCAATTACGGAGTCTCTGTTTGAAAGTGAGCTATTCGGACATGTAAAAGGGGCATTCACTGATGCCAGGGAGGACCGCAAAGGCAAATTTGAACTGGCACACAAGGGAACTCTCTTCCTTGACGAAATAGGCAACCTCTCTCTGGCCTGCCAGGCAAAACTCCTGAGCGCTCTGCAGAACAGATATATTGTCAGAGTGGGCTCAAACAGGCAGATCCCTGTTGACATAAGGCTGGTATGCGCCACCAACTGTGACCTCATGAAGATGGTAAGTGAGGGTAGATTCAGGGAGGACCTGCTCTACCGGATAAATACAATAATGATCGAAGTACCTCCATTACGCGACAGAGTAGATGATATTCCCATTCTTGCAAATTATTTTCTCAGGGTTCATTCTGAGCGATACAATAAGGGTACTATGAAGATGAGCACGCATGCTCTCGAGAAACTTGCCAACCACGACTGGCCCGGCAATGTGAGGGAGCTGCAGCATTCCATCGAAAAGGCTGTTATCATGAGTGAAAATCCGCTCCTTAAACCATCAGACTTTGTCTTCACAGCATCGCGCGCCCGTTCTGGCTTTCAGGAAATGACACTTGAAGAGATGGAGAGGAAGATGATAACCGAGAGCCTGAGAAAGTATGACAATAATATCAGTGTTGTTTCCGGAAAGCTTGGCATCACACGACAGACCCTTTATAACAAAATGAAGGTCTACGGATTATGACAGAGGTTGATGATCCGGTTCAGTAGTTGCATCAATTCAGAGATCTCAATAACCCTGCATCTCAATCATTAAGTGCAAAATCAACCGCCGCCATAGCATGGATGGTGAGCGTGTTAATAACGGGAATATTTATGTCTTCCTGCTTAAGGAGGAGAGGAATTTCGGTGCAGCCCAGGACAATTCCTTCAGCTCCTCTCCCGTGAAGCTCTTTACATATCTCAACGAAACGATATCTGGAAGCATCAGAAAAAACTCCCTTAAGCAACTCGTCTGAAATTGTCCTCTGGATGAATTCCCTGTCGCTCAGCTCCGGGATCAGAACGTCGATATCCCTTTCCTGCAATCTGGATCTATAGAAATCCATTTCCATCGTCTGTTTTGTGCCAAGCAGGCCGACGCTGCTCATATTCTTTCTTCTGATCTCCCTGGCTGCAGCGTCTGCGATATGGATGAAGGGTATATCAGTTTCCTGTGCAACTCTTTCATAGAACTGGTGCAGGGTGTTCGCACACAGGACAATGCATTCGGCACCTGACCCGGCCAATTTCAATGTAGCATCCAGGATAAGCCTGTAAACACCCTCTTTGTTGCTCAGTTTATTGAAAACATCTATCTCTCCATAATTTATCGAGAAGAGGATACACCTGGAAAAGGTTAGCCCGCCGGCCCTTCTGTTTGTCTCCTCGTTTATTATCCTGTAGTACTCCGCACTTGATATCCATCCTGTGCCTCCAACTAACCCGATAGTCTTCATTTTTTCTTCAGTATTTCAGGAGAATAAAAATAGTTACAATTTTCATTTATTCATGTCTGAGCATCGTGGCGGGATTCACTCTTGCAAGCTTTATGAGATGATAACTGACGGCTGTGAGTGAAATGAGTAATATTATCAGTAGGGAAAGCAGGAAAACTCCGGTTCCGATTTTCACATGATAGGCGAAGTTTTGCAGCCATTTTGTCATTAACAGATACGCGACTGGCCATGCAAACAGGATTGAGAACAATACCCATTTCAGCGTCTGGGATGTGACCAGAAGAATTATTCCTGACGGTTGTGCACCCAAGACTTTCCTTATGACCATCTCCCTGGTGCGGCTCTCTGTAGTATAGGATGAGAGACTGTACTGTCCGAGACAGGTAAGTATGACGGCCAGCAGAGCGGAGAGGATGAACAAAGATGCAAGTTTCATCTCTGACCTGTACATCATCTCCACACGGTCACTGAAAACTGAAACCGGGTTCAGGTAATGCGGAGACATTTCCTTCACTGTCCTGTCAATAAATGTCAATGTTTCGGAGACGGTACCAGGCTTTACCCGGATGGAAACATGTCGTGTAAGTTTAAACGCCTCACTTCCTGTTGCGGCAAGGGCAAGCGGTTCAATGGCCAGATGCAGGGACTGGAAGTGGTAGTCTTCAATGACCCCGACAATAGTACCCAATCCTGCTTCCTTATTGAAACCGAATTTCTTCCCCACAGGATCATCAATTCCCATGATTTTTGCAGCCGTTTCATTAATTATAAAATTGTCTGATGTGTCTGAGGAAAAATCATTTGAGAAACCTCTTCCGGAAATGACTTTCAGACCATAGAAACCGATGAAATCATTACCTATCCCGGCTCTGTAGACAAACTGTTTTAACTCCTCCGGTTTGCCCTCCCATGACGCGAAAGAGGTTCCCTGTGTGGTAACAGGAAGGTTTGATGAAGTTGCCATATCCATTATAGCCGGATTCTTTCCCAACTCATTGAGTAATGTCCCGGGATTTTTTCTGATTGCCGGATCTTTGAGTTCCACCGTAATGATGTTCTCTTTTTCAAAGCCCATATCAGAAGTTTCTATGAAGTTGAGTTGGCGCATGACCGTGAAGGTGCATACAAGTGCAACCATTGAAATTACATTCTGCACTACAACCAGGAAATTTCTAAGCTGCCATGACCTGTTGCCTCCCAGGGCCTTATAATTCTCATTAATCAGATTGACAGGGGTGATTGATGAAAGATGCAATGCCGGCAGGATGCCGGCAAGTACACCGGTTCCCAGTGTGAGTAAAAAAACTGTAATAAACATCCGGTGCTCAAATATCATCCTGAAGGTGAAGGGTCGTTCGCTGAATGAACTGAATGATGGCAGCAGAAGACCGGAAATGACAATTGCAAGTACCAATCCTCCGAGGGAGATTAACACCGATTCTGTGACGAGTTGAAGCATGACCTCACCTTTACCGGCTCCGGAGGCTTTAAGGATACCGGTTTCTCTTCCCCTGTTGTATGATCTTGCATTTGCCATGTTCATATAGTTGAAACAGGCGATCAGGAGGATGAGGATGCCGGCGGCAGATATCAGGTAAATGTACCTGATATCACCTTTACCTGAGATGCTGAAATTTGCATCACTGCGAAGATGGATCTCTCTCAGAGGCTCGGTGATGAAGCGGGAATCCTTGAAAAATGAATACGACGACAAGTATCTGGATGTCAAATCATTAAGTTTGTCCTCAATGTCTTCAGGCGTCGCGTTTTCGAACAGTTGTACGTATGTAGTATGGCTATGGCTATCCCATCTGTTGGCCGCATCTCTGCTTCCCGAAGTAATGTAATACGTTTCAAATCCTGTAAGAAAGTCGAAATGAAAATGAGAATTTGGCGGAATATTTTGCAGGATACCACAGACCGTGAAGAGGTACTTGTTATCAGCCATAATTATTTTCCCGACAGGATCTTCATTGCCAAAGTATTTCACGGCCATATCCTCTGTCATAAAGAGAGTAAACGGTTCTTTCAGTGCTTCAGCAGGGTTGCCTGTAATTACAGGGAAGGTGAAAATTTCAAGAAAGTCTGTATCAGCATACAGGAATCCACCCTCCTCAAAAAGTTTTGAGTTATACTCGAGGATGTGAAATTTCAGATTACATTTTGTGGAATTCTTTATTTCCGGAATATCGTTTATCAGGGTATTCTTAAGAGGGTCCGGTGTAACAGCAAAGATATCCTTACCCATGTATGCGTGTCCGGGCTGTTTCCGTATAATCCTGTAAATCTGATCCGCATTTTTGTGGTATGAATCATAGCTCAGTTCATATTGAACAAATAGTATTATCAGAATGGCGCAGGTCAGGGCTATTGAGATGCCGAATATACTTATGATTGACTGTTGTCCCTGGCTGATGATGCTCCTGACTGAGAGCCTGAAGTAACTCTTAACCATTACTCTTGTTTTCTGCGGTGATTCATTTCTCCAAAGACTGTAAGGCCTTTAATATGTTGCATTAAAAACAAGGAGGCGCCTGTCCGGGCGCCTCCTGAAAATGTAACAAGACACTTCGTTGAGGTTACTGGTTCTTTTCAGTTACAATCTGTCCGTCAAACAGGTTCACTATCCGGTGAGCATATCCGGCATCATGATCAGAGTGGGTGACCATGACTATGGTTGTGCCCTCTTTGTTGAGCTCGCTGAGCAGGTTGATTACCTCAAGACCGTTTTTGGAATCAAGGTTACCGGTAGGTTCATCAGCAAGGATCAGCTTAGGATTGGCCACCACAGCACGGGCTATGGCAACCCTCTGCTGTTGTCCGCCTGACAGCTGTTGCGGGAAATGTTTGGCACGGTGTGCGATCTTCATTCTTTCCAGTGCATCTTCCACCTTCTTTTTCCTCTCGCCGGTTTTCATCTTCAGGTATATGAGAGGCAACTCGACATTCTCATATACATTTAGTTCGTCAATGAGGTTGAAGCTCTGGAACACAAAACCTATATTTCCCTTGCGAAAAATTGTCCTGTCGCGTTCCCTCAGGTTGGCAACTTCGGTTCCGTTGAAGAGATAACTCCCTGAAGTAGGGTTGTCAAGCAGGCCGAGGATATTCAGCAGGGTTGACTTGCCGCATCCTGAGGGTCCCATTACGGCAACGTATTCGCCCTCTTTTACATTCAGGCTTACTTTGTTGAGCGCGGTCGTCTCCACCTCTTCAGTCCTGAAGATCTTTGTTAAAGCATCTGTTTTGATCATGATTTTCCCAATTAGTGTTATTTGCTGTTCTTGAATATTAACTTTTCATTCTTTCCGAATGTATCGTAGCCTGAGACTATAACTTTCTCACCGGGCTGCAATCCTTCCAGCACCTCATAGTACTTCGGGTTTTTCCTGCCGGTTGATATATCTCTCCTTGTGGCAAATGATTCTGTGGGATCTACAACATAGATCCACTGGCCTCCTGTTTCCTGGAAGAAGCCTCCTATCGGGACAAGTATGGCTGTCTTGGGTTGGCCCAGTTGCAGGCTTGTATAATAGGTCTGCCCTGTGCGGATATTATCAGGTATGATGTCAGTGAAGACCATGTCAATCTTAAAGGTTCCGTTCCGCACTTCGGGATAGACCCTGCGCACCAGGAGGTTAAAGGCATTACCCTGGCGGTCGAGTGTTGCGGTGAGACCGGTCCGGACCCTGTCTATATAATGTTCATCTATCTGCGCTGTCACCTTGAAGGAGGTCAGGACGTTTATCTGGCCCATATTGGCACCTCTTGAAATCGACTGCCCTATCTCCGGAACGAGGAGTCCCAGCTGACCGTCGACGGTGGCACGTACGTTGAGGTTTTCCATTCTCTGCCTTACCAGTGAGAGGTTCCGGCGCATATTGTCAAGGTTGTTTATAAGGTTGTCAACCTGTACTGAACGGAAGACTGAGTCCTGTTTCTGTCTCTCAACAAAAAGTTCCCTTGACTGGATGGCCATGTCGAGGTCCTCCTTCGAGCGGATGAACTCTTCCACTGAAATAAGGCTGTCCCTCATCAATACCAGGTTCTGTTCGTAATTACGCTCTTTCCTTTCTATGTCGTACTTCAGGTTAAGCAGTTCGCGCTTGATCTGTAGCCTGTCCTGCTCCATGGCTATCTGGGTGTTTCTGAGGAAGTTTTCCTTCTCTGCCAGCTGTGCCTCACTGTCGAGGATGTTGAGATAGAGATCCGGATTGGAGAGTTTCAGGATAATGTCACCCTCTTTGACCATTGAGCCTTCCTCGATAAGTATCTCTTCAACGCGCCCTCCCTCCTGGGCATCGAGGAAGACGGTGCTGATAGGCTCCACTGTCCCCGGTACGGTTATGTAATCGTTGAACTGGTCTTCGATGACCGTCTCAATTATCAGCTTATCCTTCTCGATCCTGTAAGTGGAGGTCCTTTCGGCAAAAAAAGCCATATAGATCAGTGCAATGAAGGCTATGGCTGCTGCCATCCATGCAATATGCTTTCCACGAATGCCCTTCTTTTTTTCTATTGGTTTGTCCATGCTTTCAAGTGGCGTATTCATCAGGTATATATTTAAGTTTAGTTAATGATCAGGCTTTCGTACTCCCCGGTTGTATAGAAACGCATAGTAAGCTCCCGTATCATGAGCTGGAGCCTGGTCCTCAGCGCTTCGGTCTCAGCTGCGAAGAGTGTCGTCTTGGCTGCAGCATAGTCCGTCACATCAGTGAGGCCCGATTCGAATTTCTTCTCCATGGCATCGAAAGACTTCCTGGTGTATTCGAGGTTGGCTTCTGCCGCCATGTACTCCTGCTTTCCGCGGTTGTAGGCCAGACAGCCGTTTTCTATCTCCGTATACAGGTTGTTCTTTTCAAGCTCCAGCCGCAGTTCCGTGTCAGATTTCCTTATCCTGGCGAGTTTAATGTTTCTGCCGGCTGAATATCTGTTGAAAATGGGAATGTTCAGAGAGAGGTACAGCGCCTGGCTATTGTTGTTCTTCAACTGACTGGAGTATGAAGCCTGTTCTCCTGCCTCTTCACCCAATACTTTATAGTATCCTGTAAATATCGCTCCTCCGACGGAGAGCGCAGGGGAAAGCTGGCCTTTTGCGGCTGCTATCTGTCTGGCAGCGGCTTCAAGCTCGTATTCAATGGCCTTCAGCCTGGGCAGTACCCCTGCGGCAATGTCGTAGATACTGTCAGTATTGAAGGTTGCGTCAGCTATCAGGACATTGTCAAGATCAGGCATCAGGATATCAAAGTCGCTGCCGGATGATAACTGAAGCATCTGCTTAAGCTGTGTCACTGCCTGGCTGGCTGTGTTACGCGCGATGGTATATGTCAGCCTGTCAGCTGATGCCTGGCTCTCTATCTCATATTTACGTGCTACTGCCTCTTTACCTGTCTCAACCATTTTTGTGATCCTGAACAGTTGTCTCTCTGACAGGTCCAGCTGCATCTTTGCAGCTGCCTCCAGTCCCTTTGCATATATGACCTGGTAGTACTGTCCCATGATCTCCACAATGAGGGTATTACGGGCTACTCTCTCCGCTTCCAGTCCGGCCTTCAGCATGAACTTATTGGCTGAAATGGTATTGAGGGTGGTAAAACCGTTAAAGAGTTCCATGCTGGAGTTCAGGGAATAGGAGTTGCTGACGTTCTGCTTGAAAGTGATAAGGTTGGTAACAGGGTCAATAGACCTTCCGAACCCGACCCGGGCGTCCGAGCCCAGGTTAAGATCAGGAAGAAGGTCCATTTTGGACTTGACAAGGTTGATACTGGCTGTCTCAGTCTGCAAACCCTGCCTCTGAAGTTCTATATTGTTGGCCAGGGCGTAGTCAATGCAGTCAATGAGTGTCCATTTTTCCTCCTGTGCCGGGAGTACAGCAGGGAAAACTACAGCCAGAATTAAAAAAATGCATCTCAGTTCTTTCATTATGCGAATCTACTTTTCATTTACACTTGCCAAAGAGTGTGCCATATATATAAAACACTTATAAACAGCATATTAGGATTAGGATTTCGAGTAAATTTGTTAAACAATTGGACAGTATGTGTAAAAGAATCATACAATTGATTTTGAGATAGAAAGTTAAAGTCTTGTTAATCAGGTTATAAATTATACCCAAAAGAGATCTACTCTTCTTAATAGGATTAGTTTTATGGTTAAATATGAATCATATGTTCAAGAATCTGATAAAGACTGCCGTCAGGCATATTGTGAAGCACTCCGGATACAGTATCCTGAATATAATAGGGCTTACGGTTGGCATAACCAGCGCACTCTTTCTGTTGATATATGTCTCAGATGAGGTGAGTTATGACCGTTATCACGAGAAGGTTGACAGGATCTATCGGGTCTCCTCAAAGATCACCGAGCCTGACGATCAGTTCACATGGGTTGTTGCACAGATACCGTTCGGGCCGAAGGTTATGGAAGACTACCCTGAGGTTGAAGCCTATGTCAGGTTCATCAACATGCCCCGTGCTCTTTACAAGCACGAGGACAAGGAGTTCATTGAGGAAAACTTCTTCTATGCTGACTCTGCACTGTTTGACATATTTACCTATAAGGTTTTGAGGGGAGATGCCAGGAGTGCGCTGCTCGAACCCAACAAGATAGTCCTGACGGAAACTGTAGCTGCCAGATACTTCGGGGAGGACGATCCTGTGGGCAAGACACTCACGGCGGGTGATGCGACCTATGAAGTAACCGGGGTGATTGAGGATGTACCATCCAATTCTCACTTCAGGTTTGAGGCGCTTGCATCGAGGAGTAACCTGCCAGAGCAGATAGGCTCATGGGGCAATTTCGATGTATTTACCTACCTGCTCTTTCCGGAAGGATTGGATGTTGAGGCTTTTGAGGCCAAGATGCAGGGGATGTATGCAGCATATATGGAACCCATCTTTGGGCCGATAAATATTAATATTGAGTATATTCTGGAGCCGATCAAGGATATTCATCTATACTCAACCAATGCCGGTGAGCCCGAACCCACTGGAAGCATCACCTATGTCTATATCTTCTCAATTGTAGCCCTCTTCCTGGTGCTGATCGCTGCCATGAACTACATGAACCTGGCTACTGCCCGTTCATCCGGACGAGCCCGTGAGGTTGGCCTGAGAAAAGTTGTCGGATCACGTCGCGGACCCCTGGTGTGGCAGTTTCTTTCGGAATCTGTAATTTTTACAATTATAGCGCTGATAATAAGCATTATACTGCTCATGGCCCTGCTGCCCAGGTTCAACCTTCTTGCCGGTAAGTCGTTTGACCTGAATGTCTTATACAGCCCGGTTGTACTTGTCACCATGGTCGCAGTGATCCTGCTGGTCGGGCTCCTTGGCGGAAGCTATCCGGCATTCTTCCTCTCCAGATTCAGTCCTGTATCTGTGCTTAAGGGCGAGATAACCCGGGGCACAGCCGGCAGCCTGTTCCGCAAAATATTGGTTGTTATTCAGTTTACCGTATCGGTAATAATGATCGTATGTACCCTGGTCGTCTTCAGGCAGCTCAATTACCTGAAAACAATGGACCAGGGATTTGACCAGGAAAATGTACTGGGCCTTGAGCTGAGCCGCTCAATGATCAGCAAGTACCCGGTGCTGAAACAAAAACTGCTGGAAAACCCAAATATCAAATTTGTCGGTTCCACCAACACACCTGTTGGAGAGGGCTCCGGGAAGCTGCTCTTTGACGTGGAGACAGACCAGGGGATGTCTTCACGAGGTATAAATTTTGCCATAGTTGATCACGACTTTGTTGAAGCTTTGGGAATTAAGATCGTGCAGGGACGGGAATTCCAGGAAGACATGCCATCGGATACTCTGTCCGGGGTGGTCGTGAATGAGACCTTCGTAAAACGAATGGGCTGGAGTGATCCAATAGGAAAAAGGATTGAGGCAGGAGATGAGAACACATTGAGAGCCAGGGTGGTGGGCGTGATGCAGGATTATCATCAGACCGGGATGTATAATGAGATAGAGTCCCTTCTTCTGGCTTACCGGACCATTAACAATAACGTTTATGTCAAGATCAGTGAGGATAATGTCGAACAAGCTCTCAGCCATATTGAATCAAGCTGGAAAGTGGTCTTTCCGGACCAGCCTTACAGTTATACATTCCTGACAGAGCGATTCAACGGGCAGTTCGATGCGGATGAAAAGCGAGGGCTGATATTTACCCTGTTTACTGTCCTTGCGATCCTGATTGCCTGCCTGGGTCTGTTCGGCCTGGCTTCATATACGGTTGAGCAGCGTACCCGCGAAATCGGGATAAGAAAAGTCTTTGGCGCCAGTGAAGGCACAATCATCAAGCTGGTTACTGCTGAGTTCATCATACTCTCACTGATCTCTGTGATACTGGCCTTCCCTGTCGCATACTACTTTATGAGCAACTGGCTTGAGAACTATGTCTACCGGAGCACTATCGGACCTCTTCTGTTTGTGATTGCAGGGTTACTGGCTCTGGTGATTACCTTTGCAACAATCAGTTACAAGGCCTATCAGGCATCAGTGGCAAATCCCGCCGAAGCAATCAGTACTGAATAGGAATAATCCTGTAACATATGGTACATCAGGTAAATTCTCCCCTTGAATGCCGGGGTGAGACAGGGTGATTTAGCCAGGGATTTGGCGGCAAATGAGGGGAGGAGGTTAAATGGTTTTTCCTGCCGGCAGGGGATCTGTAACGAAGCTTTTTACTAAATTGTGTCATTATGGTTGATGAGGCTTCTGAAACAGGATTCATCCTTGATGTACACCTTGGAAGACTGGCAAAATATCTCAGGCTGTGCGGGTTTGACTCGCTCTTCAGTGCCTTTTTTGATGACCGGGAGATAATTGAAATCGCTATCAGGGAGGGTCGGGTGATCCTCACCCGCGACCGCCTGCTGCTGAAGAGTGCCACGAAGGCTAAAGGCTACCTGGTGAAGTCGCAGTATCATGAAGAGCAGCTCAGGGAGGTCTTTGAGGAATTCGGGCTGAAGAGGCAGGTAAGGCTTTTCAGCAGATGCATAGCATGCAATACCTTGCTGGAGGAGGTCAGGAAGGAAGATATTGCTGATCGGTTGCTGGCGGATACCCGAACTTATTATAACAGTTTCAGGAGATGTCCGGGATGCGACAGGATATATTGGGAAGGATCGCATTATGACAATATGAAGAGAAGCCTGGCGCCGCTGCTCTGAACCAAACAGCATTAAGGTCCGTAATTTTAAGCACAATCGTTTAAATTTTCTAATTTCGCTGTTTAAATCTATGCTGGCTGTGCGCACTGAAGTTCCGTTTAATCATACGGTCGGAAGCTATCTGTTCCCCGTTTGCAGTGGCATGCAGCAACAGGAGAATTGATCTGGTAAACGACATGGCAGAATTCTACAGAAAAGAGGCCTCTGAACTGATCAGTGAGCTGGGTGTTAGCGAATCTTCCGGTCTCACCACGGCAGAGGTGAAGAAGAGGCAGGGACAGTTTGGATATAACCAGCTGGAAGCAAAAGCAGGCAAGAGTTTCCTCAGGATGTTCCTTGAGCAGTTCAGGAGCTTCATGATCATTATACTGCTCATTGCGGCAGCAATATCTGGTGTTGTAGGTATAATGGAGGGAGAGGGTCTGCTTGATACCTACATCATAATGGGTATACTGATTGTCAATGCTCTCATAGGTGCTGTTCAGGAGAAGAAGGCTGAGACCTCCCTGGAGGCGCTGAAGGAGCTGGCGTCGCCGCTCTCGAAGGTGCTTCGCGACGGCGCAATTACAGAGGTAAACACCCGGGAGCTTGTGCCGGGTGATATAGTCATACTTGAGACAGGCGCGGTAATACCGGCCGATATAAGGCTGACTGAGGCGGTCAATCTAAAAATACAGGAATCATCACTTACCGGAGAGAGTGTCCCGGTGGACAAGCTCACCGCGGCACTGCAGGGTGATGACATCCCTCTGGGCGACAGGAAGAACATGGCTTTTTCAAGCGGCATGGTCACCTACGGACGCGGAAGGGGTGTGGTTGTTGCCACCGGGATGCAGACAGAGGTGGGCAAGATTGCGGATATGCTCCAGCATGCGGGTGACACTGAGACTCCCATGAGCAAGAGGCTCAACCAGCTGGGGAGGATGCTGGGTATTGTGGCACTTGCTATCTGCGCGGTGATATTTGCCGTGGGGGTGCTTTATGGTAACTCTGTGATGAGTATGTTCATGACCGCGGTGAGCCTTGCCGTAGCAGCCATACCGGAAGGACTGCCTGCAGTCTCAACCATCGTTCTGGCGATAGGTGTTCAGCGAATGGTGAAGCGCAATGCCATAATACGCACCCTGCCTTCAGTAGAGACCCTGGGCAGCTCCACTGTCATCTGTTCAGATAAGACCGGCACCCTCACCCAGAACCGGATGACGGTGGTTGAAGCGTACGTCAATCATAAACATGATGTCATCAACCGTAGTGCTCCGGGCAGCAGGCTTAACGACGAGGAGATGAGGCTGCTCTCTATCTCGGTGCTCTGTGCCGATGCCTCCATGAAGGTCAACGAGGATGGTAAGTTCACATTTACAGGTGACCCCACCGAGACTGCCCTGCTTGATTTCGGTGTGCTGTACAATGTCCATAAAGACGAGCTGGAGAGGTCATATCCAAGGGTGGCAGAGATACCCTTTGACTCGGAGAGGAAGAGAATGACCACTGTCAACAGGATGGGTGAGAGAGAGACGAGGGTCAATGTGAAGGGTGGACTGGATGAGGTACTTAGCGTATGTGACAGGATAATCATCAACGGAGAGGTAAAGCCTCTTGTCAGTAATGACATTGAGCAGATACGTGAGGCCAACGAGGCGATGGCGAACGCAGCTCTCCGTGTGCTTGCAATGGCATACAAGGATTGTCACGAGGCGCCGCAGGAGGTGACCATAGGGCAGATGGAACACGGACTCATCTTCACAGGTCTGCTGGGCATGATTGACCCGGCGAGGCCTGAGGTGACAGATGCCGTGACCAGATGCAACACGGCCGGCATTAGGCCCGTGATGATCACCGGCGACCACAAGAGCACTGCGCTGGCCATTGCGAGGGAGATTGGTATCTACCGCGAGGGAGATGTGGCTATAACCGGATCGGAGCTTGAGAAGATCAATGACGAAGAGCTGGCGGCATCTGTTGGCAGTATCTCCGTCTATGCCCGGGTGGCGCCGGAGCATAAGGTGCGCATAGTAAAGGCCTGGCAGACCCACAGCGAGGTGGTGGCCATGACCGGTGACGGTGTCAATGACGCACCTGCACTCAAGCAGGCTGATATAGGTGCGGCAATGGGAGTCGTGGGTACAGACGTGGCCAAGGGTGCCGCTGACATGATCCTTACCGATGACAACTTCGCCACCATCGTCTCTGCCGTGGAGGAGGGCAGGAGGATTTATGACAATATACTCAAGGTCATACAGTACCTGCTCTCAACGAATGTGGGCGAGATCTTCCTTATTCTTGTCACATCAATATTCAATATGGGCATGCCCCTGCTGCCGATACACATCCTCTGGATCAACCTGGTGACCGACAGCCTGCCGGCGCTGGCGCTTAGCGTTGATCCTCCGGAAGAGGGTATCATGAACCGCAAACCCCGCAGCACCAAAAAGGGGTTTATGACAAAGGGAATGGTATGGCGTGTGATGTACCAGGGACTGATGATTGGCTGTATTCCGCTGGTTTCCTATGTCATGGGGCTGCATGATGGCGGTGAGGTGCTGGGCCGGACAATGGCCTTTGCCACACTGATGTTCGCACAGCTGGTACACGTCCGCAACCTGCACTCGAATGAAAAATCATCATTCCTGTTCAACCCGCTGAAGAATAAAGCGCTTATATGGGCCATCCTGGGATCTGCGCTGATAGGACTGATTGTTCTCCTCGTGCCACCGATACGCGAAGCTTTCAGCCTTGCAGTCATGGACCGTGAACACTGGATCATTGTGATTCTGATGGCACTGGCCCCGATACCTGTGGTAGAACTGTTTAAGCTGTTAAGGATCAACGGTGTAAAACTTGACAGAAGTTAAACCGTCCCCTGGGGCAGATATGAGATGAAGCGGAAGAACACGCCGGCATTGCCGTCCGGAAAAACAGACATCGATTCCAGGATCCTTGGATTCAGCAGGAATATCTTCCATACCGGGCTGACCAGCTTCCTCACAGACACATCTGTGAAGATGATCTATTCGGTGATGCCCCTCTTTCTGATGTCAATCGGAGCCTCAAAGGCGAGCCTTGGACTGATTGAGGGTGTGGCCGAGAGCACAGCCTCATTGATCAAGGCTCTGTCTGGCTTCTGGAGTGACAAGCTAGGGAAAAACAAACCGTTCATGCTTGCGGGTTATGCGATCTCTGCCATCATTATGCCCCTGTATGCTTTTGTGATATCACCAATGCAGGTGCTGATGCTGAGGTTTGCAGAGAGGTTCGGCAAGGGGATCAGGACCGCTCCGCGGGACAGCCTTATCGCTGCCTCGGTCACCAATAATGAAACAGGCAGAAGCTTCGGGTTCCAGAAGGCAATGGACAACAGTGGTGCCATCGCAGGTCCGCTGCTGGCGTTCGCCCTCCTGTCCCTCTTTCCGGAGAATTACAGGTTGCTATTTATCCTGGCAGGCATACCTGCGATAGCAGCCATTTTTGTAATAATATTCGGTATAAAGGAGGTGGGCAGAAAAAAAGCAGAGCTGCTGCAGAAATTCCGTTTCAGGGACTTCAGCAGAAGATATTACCTTTTCCTTGGGATCATTTTCATCTTTACACTGGGCAACTCCACCGATGCTCTTTTGCTTATCAAGGCCAATGAGGCCGGTATTGGAGTGGCTCAGATCCCTCTTGTCTACCTGGTCACCAACGCTGTTTCGGTCATCGCCTCGATACCCGTAGGTTCACTTGCCGACAGGGTGGGGAAGGAGAAGATCCTGGTTGTCGGCTTTTTGATCTATACCCTGGTCTATTTCGGCTTCGGCAGATCATCCGACACAATGGTAATCATATCACTGTTCGCGATCTACGGGCTCTATTCGGCAGCGACTGACGGCATTCAGAAAGCATATGTCACTGACATCGTTGATGTAAACAAGAAAGGCACCGGCCTCGGCATCTACAATGCTCTGCTGGGTGTAACTCTCCTTCCCGCCAGTATCATAGCCGGAGTGCTTTATGATAAGGTTGATTCAACCATCCCCTTCTATTTCGGCGGAGCCATGGCACTGCTGGCAGCCATTCTGATGGCTCTCTTCTCTGTCACAGGGCACAGGGGCCCGGTCACCTCCACCCGGCTCTGAACAAAGTGCCCTTAAGGTTCCTGCAGCTGTTTCTCCCTTCTCACATACTCCCTGCTTAAATGCATCGGACCCCATACCCCACCTGAATCGCACTGATAAATATTATGGTATTCGGTGAACTTTGGATAAAATAAAGGGTTTAACTTTAAAAGAAAATATCATGTCAGAAAAAGCTCTCAACAGTCGCCGCGCATTCCTGCAGAAGATGATAGCACTTACGGCTCTGGCAGGGGTGGCACCCTATGCCGATGCATTCGGACAGCCTCTTTTTGGGCTGAACAGAGGAAAGCTGCCATTGCGTCCCCTTGGCAAAACCGGCCATATGGTAGGAATTTTCAGTCTTGGCGGACAGGCCTCCATTGAGATTCCCGGCAAGGAGGATATAGCCCTGGATATAATCAACAGGGCCATTGACCTGGGGATAAACTATATAGACACGGCTGCAGCATACGGCAGGCAGACCCCTACAGTACCCCGTGCCGATGCCATGGGCACCAGTGAGCGAAACCTGGGGCAGGTGCTGAAGTACCGGCGTAAGGAGGTCTTCCTTGCCTCCAAGACTCACGACCGCACCTATGACGGTTCGATGCGGCTACTGGAGAAATCGTTGAAACAGCTCAACACCGACCATCTCGACCTGTGGCAGATACACAACGTTAAGTTGTCAGAGATGCAGACCCTCGACAGGATCACCGGTGACGATGGCGTTCTCAAGGCGATGATCAAAGCACGTGATGAAAAGATAATCCGGTTCATAGGATTTACCGGGCATGAGGGGCCTGATGTCATGAACGCACTGCTGGAGAGATTCCCGTTTGACAATGTGCTTGTAGCTATCAATGCGGCTGACAAGCATTATGATCCCTTTATAGAGAAGTTTCTGCCCAACGCCGTGAAGAGCGGCATGGGCATAGTGGGCATGAAGATACCCGCCCGCGACCGCATCTTTGCCAACGGAGGCATCATCACCATGAAGGAGGCGATGGAGTATGTAATGACCCTTCCTGTCAGTACAATCATTGTGGGTATTGACAAGATCGCGGAGCTGGAGGAGAACATACGTATAGCTCAGGAGTTCAGGCCTCTCACGGCCGACCAGATGCTTGCCATAGAGGCAAAGACCAAACCGCACTATAAGGATCTGCTCTTCTTCAAGAACCTTTCGGAGTGGCCGGCGGAGTGGTGATTCTTTAGTCTTCAGTCTTCAGTCGGCAGTCAGCAGTCAGTCCATGAGATAACGACTGCCGACTGGGGAGTGCCGACTTACTTCGCAACTGGTCCGGCGGGAATCTCCTCAGCTCTCCGCTCGCGCCTGCCTGCGACACCGAAGAACCATATCAGGGATAGCGAGATGATCACCATGCCGCTGACGGTCACCCAGTCGGCGTTCTCTCCGGGCACGATCATCCAGCTAAGTATGGCCCCGAAGACAGGAAGGATGAATTTCCAGAGGTTCAGTTCGCTCACTTTCACTCCCGGCCTCCTGAGCAGCACGTACCATTTTGAGAAGGTGAAGGCAGACATGAAGGAGAGCCAGGCTAGCACCAGCCAGTAATGTAACGGGAAGTCAGGTTTCTCAGGCACAGCCTCGGTGAAGAATGAAGCCCCGAACATTATCAATCCTCCCACCAGCA
The DNA here is from genome assembly GCA_937871625.1 of uncultured Bacteroidales bacterium. GTDB lineage: Bacteria > Bacteroidota > Bacteroidia > Bacteroidales > VadinHA17 > SR-FBR-E99. The sequence continues at coordinate 27,470 of CALMRD010000083.1, forward strand.
GTGAGAAGGAGCTAAGCACCACGGGATTCATGTTTTTGCCGTTCTTGGAGACAAGCACATTGCTTGTTGCTGTTGAGATGTTTGCAATGAAGATCATTATTACACCTGCCATTTCACCCGGCAGGCCGAACTGAAACCCCTGCCTGCCCACACTCACCAGCACTATACCTGTCAGGCCGAAGAAAATAGTTATCACCTTGGCGCGGTTAAACCGCTCTTCGCTGATCATCATACGTGATACTATGGCGGTAACGAAAGGCTGAGCCCCTACTATTACTGCCCCCAGCGCTCCCGGCACACGGTCCATACCCTTGTAGAAGAGGGTATAGTTGATAAGTACCTGCAGCACCGTGACCCAGATCGCCAATCCTTTGTTGTCAAGTATCATCCTGATATACTGTCGCGGCCGGAGGGTGAAGGGAAGGATCATCAGTCCCGATAGTATGAAGCGTGTTCCCGCGAAATGCAGCGGTGTCGAATACTGCAGTCCTACCTTGATGAACGGATATGCAGTGGACCACATCAGGCATGTGACAATGGCCCAGAAGATGGTGTTGTGGTGCTGGTCTTTCATTGGGTTATAAGAGGTGAGCAAAGATCGCGGTTTTTTTGTTTCGCTGATTGATTACATTTGTGTCAGAACAAAAAAAACCGATGAAATCAGAAGATCTCCTTGCGCGGAAGCTCAGGGATCACGGAGTACGAAGGGTGTTCGGCATTCCGGGAGGGCCATCACTGCCATATATGGATGCCTTGCGCCGGGAGGGTATCGAGTTTATACTTACTTCGCACGAGGCTTCAGCTGCGGTAATGGCTGATGTCACAGCCCGTCTTACAGGTGTCACGGGGGTATGTCACGCCACCTACGGTCCGGGGGCTGTCAATCTCGCCTCCGGTGTCGGTGGAGCTCTTCTTGACCGTTCGCCGGTGCTGGCTCTGACTTCAGAGGTGTCTGACGAATGGCTTGGCCGTACAACACAGATGCATATAGACCACCAGGCGCTCTTCCGTCCTCTGACCAAGGCCACCTGCAGGCTCTCCGCCGGCGATGCGGATGAGCTCCTTTGCCGGAGCCTGGAGAGAGCCAACGAAGAGTACCCTGGCCCGGTACATATCGGTTTGCCCTCGGACCTGGCAGGAAAGGACGCCGGGTGGACAGAGGGCGGTGGCAGAGCGTCAGGCGGAAGGCCCGGCAGACCTGAAACCGGAAGCTTGCCCTGGCATAGCACACCCGAAGCCATGCCCGACGATGGTGCAGCGGGTGTCATGACCCGCCATGGGGCATCCGGAGTCATCCCCGGTCATGATGAAACAGGCATATATCCGGGTAATGGTTCGACAGGCAATGAGCCGGCCCAGACCGGCGAGCGGGTAAGGGTGCTGACTGCCTCAGCACGCAGGCCGTTGATAGCTGTGGGTCTTACGGCGGCGCGTGCCGGCATTGGAGAAGCACTGGTAAAGTACCTCGAAAAGCACAGGGTGCCGGTGGTGGTCACGCCTATGGCGAAGGGAGTGATCCCCTCAGGCCACCCCTCCTATGCGGGTGTGCTGTTTCATGCTCTCAGCGACAGGCTGTACAGGCTCATTAATTCCGCTGACCTGGTCATCGGCCTGGGCTATGATCCCGTTGAATATAACTATGAATCGTGGATACCGGATGTGCCACTCGTGCACTTTGACACAAGGCTGTCTGACCTCCGCATAAAGGGTGCGATCACAAGCGTGTCAGCACCTGATAAATGGTTTGAGACCATGGCCATGCTGAGGAGTTCCCCGGAGATGACAGACCTGGCAGCAGAGGTGAGGAGTGAGCTTCGCAATACTCTTTACAGTAAGGTTCCGGGATTTAATCCTGTGACCACCCTGGCGGTTTTGCAGGAGATGTTACCTGTCAATACCATCGTCACTGCTGATGTGGGATCACACCTTCACCTGCTGGGACAGATGTGGGAGGTGCCGCCGGAGGGAAGGCTCCTCATGACAAACGGATGGTCCTCCATGGGGTTTGGGTTGCCGGCAGCACTGGCGGCAGCACTGGCAGAGCCTGAAAGACCCGTGGTGTGCGTGACGGGAGACGGAGGGCTCCTCATGCATGCAGGTGAGATGATCACGGCCCGCAGGCTCGGATTGAAGGTCATTGTGGTTGTTCTCTGCGACGGTGAGCTTAACCTGATAAAGATCAAGGAGTCGCGCAGAAATATTACCTCACCGGCCATGCAGCTCTACAGCGGTACTCTATTTGGTGCTGAAAAGTTTCTGGGTGCTGATGTCCTGCAGGTCTCCACTGCAGATCAGATGCGCACTGCTGTCAGCAGGGCCCTGCAGTCACGCGGCAGCACGATCATTGAGGCAACAGTTGATTCATCTGTCTACAGTGACCTGATCTCGGTATCCTGAT
>CALMRD010000084.1 GCA_937871625.1 uncultured Bacteroidales bacterium
TCATACCCCGCTTCTGATATGTTGCAGAATATTATCTTTATGCCGGTTTGATTCGCCGGTCCGACTATTTTTGTGTCATGTCTGGATTGCCTACCCGGTCCGACTATTATTGTTGTTAAACTGAAACAAATTTTTTTATGAAGCCAACCTCCCGATTTTTCTCCGCCATTCTGATGGTCGTGTTGCTAAATCTGACCCTGTCTGCATATTCACAACCAGAAAAGGATATCGACCCTGATGGCCCCGGCTACGCCGAGAACTGCACCAGCATCATGGTTGGCAGGCTGGCCTCCACCGATGGCTCGGTGATGACCTCGCACACCTGCGACGGCAGGTACCGTACCTGGCTCGAGGTGGTTCCGGCAATGACTTTCGAGAGGGATACTGTCCACCATGTCTACTGGGGCACCCTCTTCACCGAAGAGTCATGGGATATGACCAATGTGACCCGCAAGGGAGAAATCCCGGAGGTGAAATCGACATACGCCTTCCTCAGCACCGCCTATCCCTGCCTCAATGAGAAGCAGCTGGCCATTGGTGAGACTACCATCTACGGACGCAAAGAACTTATCAATACCGAGGGTTTGTTTCTCATCGAGGAACTTGAGAAGATTGCACTTCAGCGCTGCACAACAGCACGCCAGGCGATAGCTCTTATAGGATCGCTGGCTGAGCAGTACGGTTACGGTGACCTGGCCGAATGCATCACCATAGCCGACCCGCGCGAGGTGTGGCAACTCGAGATCGCCGGCTCGGGTCCGGGTAAACCCTCTTCATTGTGGGTGGCCCAGAGGATCCCCGATGACCACGTGGGCATTGCCGCAAACATTCCAAGAATTTCTGACGTTAACTTCAAGGACCCCGATCACTTCATGACCTCAACTGACCTGCGCAAAAAAGCGAAAGATCTGGGTTACTGGGACGGGAAGGAGGCTTTCAAGTTCTATAAGGTGATAGGCACCGGCAAGCCCTATGCAATACGCGAGTTCTTTGTGCTGAACACCCTGGCTCCTGAACTGAACCTGACGATGGAGATGGAAGAGCTCCCCTTCTCGGTAAAGCCGGAGAAAAAGCTCTCCGTCAGTGATGTGATGGCTCTCTTCCGCGAAACATACGAGGGAACACCATATGATATGACGAAAAACCTAATGGTCAGTGTCACCCGCAGGGACGAATCGGGCAATCCGGTGACTGACACCGTCAAGTCGCCAATCGCATTCAACTGGATGAGCGCTGACATGCGCAATCTGGTCAATGAACTCAGGCCCGGCACCATAGAGAGGCAGCGTACCATTGCCATCGCCGGATGTTCTTACTCGCATGTCATACAGTGCCGCGAGTGGCTGCCCGATGAGGTGGGTGCCGTGGCATGGTTCTCGTTTGACAACCCCGGCCAGAGCCCGCGCATACCCATCTTCTCAGGTACCCTGGCACTGCCTCAGAGCTTCAGCCTCTGCGGGCAACACCGCTACCGCGAGGACGCCGCCATCTGGTCGTTCCGCGAAGCCAACAGGCTCTCCACGGTCAACTGGGAGCGAGGCCGCAAGCTTATTGAACCTGCAGTGGCAGAGATGGAGCAGAAGGCTATCGCCGAGATGCCGTCACTGGAAGAGAGAGTAAAGAATTTTGTCAGCGAAGGCCGCAACGAAGAGGCAAGGAAGGCCGTCACTGAGTACACCAATGCCTTTGCCCATGGTGCCATGAGCAGATGGCAGGAACTGAAGAGAGAACTCTGGCAGATGTTCGGGAGGGGATTCTGAAATAATTTGCTGCGGAAAGTCCTGCCTCTGCTTCCGGCAGGGGATTTTTAAAAAAGTTACTATGGAAAGTTCTGACTCTACTTCCGGCAGGGGACTCTGACGATAACTGCGGCATGTATTTTTCAGGTTAGGGCTTCAGCGAATCCTGCCAACAATTGCACCAAAGAATTCTTATGATTACTTTGGCAGGAGTTTCAGAAGAAAAATCAGGCAGAAAGATGAACCATGCCGGCATCTGTTTGTTAACGTAATAAGGCTAACTCTATCCGTGACCTCAGCCATAGCAACCATACTAGACAAGAGAGACCATGACCGGTCTGACATCCTCGCCATGTTGCAGTGCAGTGAGGAAGAGGCACCGCTGCTCTTCCGCAAGGCAGCTTCCGTCAGGGACAGCTATGTAGGCAACAACGTCTATCTGAGGGGCCTTATCGAGTACTCGAACATGTGTGGTAAAAACTGTCTTTACTGCGGCGTCAGGCGCGACAACCGTACTGTTGAGAGATATACTCTGACAAGGGATGAGGTGCTGGAGGCGGCGATGACCGCTTACCGTCTCAACCTGGGTTCGATAGCCATACAGTCGGGCGAGAACACGTCAAAGGCCTTCATTGATAACGTAGAAGAGCTGGTGAGGGAGATCGTCAGGCTGACCGGCGGGAGACTGGGCATCACCCTCTCCCTGGGTGAGCAGAGCAGGGAGACATACCGCCGCTGGTTTGAGGCAGGAGCCCACCGCTACCTGCTCCGCATCGAGGCCTCCAGCGAGGCACTGTACCGCAAAGTACACCCTGACGATCGGATGCACAGGTACCAGCGGCGCCTCGAGTGCCTGAAGATCATACAGGAGGAGGGTTACCAGACAGGTACGGGGGTGATGGTGGGACTACCCTGCCAGACTATGAGCCATCTGGCTGATGACATCATCTTCATGCGCGATTTTGATATAGACATGTGCGGCATGGGACCGTTCATCGAGCACTCTGCCACTCCGCTGGGAAGCAAGGGCGCTGACAACCTGTTTCTCAGGGAGCGTTTCAATATGACTCTCAGGATGATAGCCGTACTCCGTATCATCATGAAGGATATCAATATCGTTGCTTCCACGGCCATGCAGACCGTTGACAGGGCAGGACGCGAGAAGGCGATAGCCTGCGGTGCAAACGTAGTGATGCCCAATCTTACACCTGCCAGGTACAGGGAGGGATACCTCATCTACGAGGGCAAACCGGGATACCGTGAGATAAACGGTGAAAACATCAGCGGCCTGGACCTGGAGAAGATACCCGGCACAACCGTATGCCTCGGCGTATGGGGTGACACCCCCCATTACAGCAAGAGGGTGGCCAAAGCGTAATATGCTGCACAACAAATTCCGGCTGTAACAACAGAACCCTATTTTTGCGAAATTGCTCACTCGTTCTAAACCTGATCAGATGAAAAGAAACCTGCTTTCATTCCTGATCCTTCTGGCATCACTGACGATAAGCGGCCAGACGGACCTCTCCTACTTCCTTCCCTCAGCCGTAAGCTACAGTGCATCAATACCTGAGCCTGTTTCAATCATCGGTCATCAGCCGGGTGAATGGCATGTGACACACGACAGGCTGCTTGGTTATATGAAACTCCTTGACGGCCTCTCTGACAGAGCAGTGTGGGAGAAGTACGGACAAAGCTGGGAAGGAAGAGAACTTGGCCAGCTGATCGTAACCTCAGTGGAGAACATGAGCCGGCTTGAACAGATCAGGAGAGAGCACCTCAGGCTCTCCGACCCGTCCGTTGCAAAATCGGTTGATGTGAGCAACATGCCCGTTATTATTAAACTGGGTTACGGTGTCCACGGTAACGAGTCGAGCGCCCAGAATGCCTCACTTCTGACAGCCTACCACCTTGTTGCAGGAGAGGGAGCAGAGATTGACAGGATACTTGACAACGCAGTGATTCTCATTGACCCCTGCCTCAATCCTGACGGGCTGCAGCGCCACTCCACCTGGGTCAATATGAACCGTGGTATGACCCTGACCTCCGATCCTGCAGGACGAGAGTTCAATGAAGTATGGCCCGGCGGAAGGACTAACCATTACTGGTTTGACCTCAACCGCGACTACATCATGCTCCAGCACCCCGAGACTGTGGGGAGGGTGGCAGCCTTCTTCCGCTGGATGCCCAATATCAATACCGACCATCACGAGATGGGCGCCAACTCCACCTTCTTCTTTCAGCCCGGCGTTCAGTCGAGGAACAACCCCCTGGTGCCGGCTGACAACCAGGAGCTCACCGCCGAGATTGGCAATTATCACTCCAGGTTCCTTGATGAAATAGGAAGTCTCTATTATACGGAGGAGAGCTTTGACGACTTCTATCTCGGGAAGGGGTCCTCCTATCCCGATATTCATGGTTCAATAGGCATCCTCTTTGAGCAGGCAGGAGTAAAAGGACATCTGCGGGAGGTCCCGGGCGGCCTGCTCTCATTTCCCTTTGCCATCAGGAACCAGTTCACCGTCACGCTTTCAACCATCGAGGCCGGTATTGAGATGAGGGAGAAGCTGCTCAACATGCAGCGCGACTTCTATCTTTCAGCCATGCGTGAAGCAGAGGCTTCACCGGTGAAGGGATACCTCTTCAGCATTGCCGGCGACAGGGGGGCAGGCAGCAAGTTCATAGAGAACCTGCTGAGGCATCATATTGAGGTATACAGTTGCGGACGCTCCCTAACGAGGAACGGAGTAACCTACAGTGGTTCAGACTGTTACTATGTACCCCTGAAGCAGAAGGATTACCGTTTTGTCAGGAGTCTCTTCGAGCCTGTCATGAAGTTCACCGATACGGTTTTCTATGATATATCCACATGGGTGATGCCGATGGCCTTCAACATCAGCTACAGCCCCCTGACCGGCAGCGAGGCTTCCGGAATGGCCGGAGAGCAGGTGACATCACCTCCCGTAAATGAAGGAAGGCTCACCGGAGCTGACAAACCCTATGCATGGCTCTTTGAATGGAATGACTTTTTTGCCCCCAGGGCTCTCTACATGATCCAGCAGGCAGGTCTCACGGCGCGGGTCTCCGCCGCTCCCTTCACACTGACGGAAGAGGGTCACAGCCTGCAGTTCGGGTATGGCACCATCATGGTACACTCGGTGCAGAAGAGTGCCACTGCCGGCGAGACGGGGGAGATCATGCGCAAGGTTGCCCGTGAGTGTGGCCTTACCGTTCACGGCGCGGCAACAGGACTGACATCATCAGGTATCGACCTTGGCAGCAATGAGTTCACTGCCCTTGAAATGCCTTCAGTGCTGCTGCTTACCGATGAGGGGATATCATCGGGCGATGCAGGCGAGATATGGCACCTTCTTGATGTACGCTACGGGATGCAGGTTACCCTGATGCCTGCCTCCAGGCTGGCCTCCGCCTCACTCACGAGGTATAATGTGATCATAGTTGCCGGTAACCCTCCGGTGTCACAGGCAGCCGTTGACAGGCTGAAAGAGTGGAACCGTGAAGGAGGCACGCTTATAGCCTACAAGAACGGAAACAGGTGGATAGCAGCCAACGGCATCGCAGAGATCAGCTACGTGGAGAATGCCGGGCTTCCCGAAGGGGTTGGGACAAGGTATGCCGACCGCTCTCTGTCAAGGGCTCTGCACATGATACCGGGGTCAATTTTCATGACAAAGCTTGACCTTACCCATCCGCTCTGCTACGGATACGCAAATGATCTTCTGCCGGTATTCAAGAGAAGCTCCGCTGCTGTCAGGGAGACAGGAACCGCATCCAATAACCCGGTAAGATACATTGAATCACCGCTGTTAAGCGGCTACTGCACCAAAGAGAATAATCAGAGGATAGGCAACTCCCTCTTTGCTTCCGTCCATTCAGGTACCGGCAGGGTGATATCAATCTATGATGATACCAATTTCAGGGCGATATGGTTCGGCACTGCCAAAATCTTTGCCAATGCCGTCTTCTTTGGTCAGACACTCAGGCAGGAAAGCAGATACGACCAATAGCTATATCATCTATCTCCCTGAGCGCCTTCTCGAGAGAGATGAACTGGCCTCCATCTCCTGAAAGTTCCAGGAGGATCAGACCTGCCGGCTCGCCGAAATAGACCTCGTTGACACCCAGCCTGGTCCTTATGACACACCCGTAGGTGGTCAGTATCTCCTGGACACGGATGCCCAGTTCATCACGGCGCGGGACCAGTATTCCCAGCAAGGTTGTACCTGCGCAGCCGGCAGGGGCATCAGACTCTCCCTGCGAGAATGCCATGTCCTGCACGAAGATCCCCTCTATCTTTTTAAGCCTTGCTGACAGCTCGTCACAGTCGTCCTGCACTCCTGCCAGATGAATGACCATGAATCCTTCGCGGCTGCACGTCTCCTCGCTCAGCTCATGAAAGCCGAGCCGTGTGCTGATGACCCTGCTGTATTCCGACAGGGCTTTCTGTACCAGCCCTGCCTCCTTGATCCTGTCTGTGATCTTAATACCTGTTACTCTGACCATGATGGATAATATTAGTAGTAGAGGTCTCTCTCCCCGTTCCTTATACGCTCAATCTTTTTTCTTATGCTTTGCTTCATCCCCTCGTCGAGGTCGGCCATGTTCTTTTCAATGGCCTTCCATCCCTTCTCCGCAAGTTCAGGTGAGGCATAGTCGACGATATACTCTGACAGTGTCAGTATTGCGTTGGGGGTGCAGTAGCGCTTGATGAACCCCGGCACCGAGAACTCCATGAAGTGCTCACCTGTGCGTCCCAGGCGGTAGCAGGCAGTGCAAAAAGATGGTATGTAATCATTATCGATGAGTTCATCAATCACATCGGCGAGTGATCTCTCATCATTGATCTTGAACTGCTCGCGGTTGAGGTTCTGCTCGGCATTCTTTGAGGCAGAGTATCCTCCTAGCTCAAGCTTCGTTCCGCCGTCTATCTGTGATACCCCGAAAGCCATTGCCTCATGTCTAACATCGGGTGACTCGCGGGCAGTGAGGATCAGTCCCGTGTAGGGCACAGCCAGTCGGAGAATGGCTATCAGCTTCTTGAAGTTGTCGTCATTAACATAATATTTCGGGTCGATGTTGAGCGCCGAGGCATCCTTTATCCTGGGAAAGGAGATGGTATGCGGACCTACATTATAGCATGCCTCCAGATGGTTGGTATGCCTTACCAGGCCCATAACCTCATACCTCCAGTCGTAGAGACCGAATAGTGCCCCTATGCCCACGTCGTCGATGCCGGCCTCCTGTGCCCTGTCAAGTGCTGTCAGTCGCCAGTTGTAGTCTTTTTTCTTTCCACCCAGGTGATACCATGAGTAGGCCTCGGGATGGTATGTCTCCTGGAAGATCTGATAGGTGCCTATTCCTGCCCTGCCCACAGTCCGGAAGCCATCTATGTCGAGAGGTGCGGCATTGATGTTGACCCTGCGTATCTCTCCCCTCTCCTTCTTGATACCATATACCAGTCTGACGGTATGGGCTATGTATTCAGGTCCGTATTCAGGATGCTCCCCATAGACAAGGATGAGCCTCTTCTGCCCGTTATCCTCGAGTGCCTCGACCTCGCCACTGATCTCCTCATCGGTAAGAGTCTTGCGCCTTGCCTCCTTGTTGGTGACCCTGAAACCGCAGTACTGGCAGTTGTTGGTGCACTTGTTGCCGATATACAGCGGAGCGAAAAGTACAATCCTGTTTCCGTAGACCTTTTTCTTGAGCTCACGTGCTCCCGCCTTGATCTCCTCAACAAGATCGCCCTCTGCGTTGAGAAGGGTTGCGGTCTCGGCCATGGTGAGACGCTCCTTGGAGAGCGACTTGGCTATCAGCTCCCTGACCCTTACCTTGTCTGCCCTGGTGTTCTCAAGAATCGACCAGATCTCAGCCGGGTCAATAAAGGGTTCCATGCGGCGGTCTGGTATGCTAAGCTTTTCCGGATTAAATTTCATCTTTTGTTAGATTGAATACTCAAAATATTGACTTGCAAAGATACGCATTTTCAGGGCCTCTTCTCCTCTGCTCCCTGCAGAAATTGAGGCTATGCGTCTCCCTGTCACTGCCAGCCGTGGTCTGACATAAATCACCTCTCCGCCACGATCAATAACCAGGGGCCTGCGTCTCCCTGTTAATGTCGGCAGTCGATCTTTCTGAACTCTCATCCCTGCCATGGTCAGAAGATAAGCTCCTTCATCTCCCTGACACCTTCGGCGAGAGATAAGCCGGTGTCATTGCCGGTTATTGATGCTGTCAGCCTTTTATGAAAGAAGAGGGTCATGCGTTTTCCCGGGATATCATCCTCATAGTTCTCAAGGTGCAGGTAGACCCGGGGCCTGAGAGAGCCGTTATCGGCAATAAAGACCATCCCCCTTGAATAGTATGTATCTGCCGCACATGATACAGCATAGAGTCCCGGTGGAGGCACGAGCTTGTTCGGATCAGTAACGGGTATGGTTATGAGCGGCACTCCTGCAGCTGTCCCTGTTGCCGGGTCATCCTTCACCGCCGTCCCTATGATAATGTAAAAGTGATCAAGGTATGCATTGGCCCGCTGTATGTAGCCCTCTGAAATTGCCTGCCTGATACGTGTTGAACTGACCGTTTCGTTCTGTACCTCCTGCATCGGTATCTCCTCCGCCTCGAAACCATATTTCTGTCTCCATTTCCATAGCTGGCTGTAATCGCCCTCCTGGTTGAATCCAAAATGGTGATTATGGCCCACAACTATCACTTTGGCCCTGAGTATGCCGCAGAGTATCTCACGAACGAACTCCTCACCAGTAATACGGGAGAAGTCACGTGTAAACTCGATGATAATCACATTGTCGAGCCCGGCTTTGCGGAGCATCTCCGTCTTCTCCTCCTGTGAACAGATAAGCTTCAGTCCCCTCCCTGCAGTCTCGGGATAGAGCACCACCCTCGGGTGGGGGTGAAAAGTGATGAGGACGCTCTCGCCGTCATACTCAGCTGCCAGCTTCTTCAGTCTCCTGATGATGGTCTTGTGCCCAACATGCACACCATCGAAGATACCCGTGGTGACAACCGGCGATCTGATGACGGCAGCCTCCTCAAAACTTTTGAATATCCGCATTGACCGTAGCCTATTGGTTCTGCTTGACGAAATATGCCACCTTCTCTATGGAGGTTATCATGTCATACTCCTCAAGGTATACATTGTCAGGCACATTCAGCGGCATGGTGGTGAAGTTCATTATTCCCCTGATGCCGTTGCTGACAAGCATCTCCGTCACCGTGACCGCCTGTTCCGTCGGCACGGCAAGAACGGCTATGGCGATGTCAAGGTCAGGCTTCAGCCTTCTGAACTGATCAATATGCCAGCAGCGCACCCCGGCAATGACCTTGTCCACCTTCTGCTGATCAACATCAAAAGCTGCAACCACGTTCATGTTGGTGCGCTTGCCCATGAAATAGCCGGTTATTGCCCTGCCCAGGTTTCCCATTCCGATGATGGCCACATTGAGCCCTTCAGGAGGGTCAATAATGACTCCTATGGCCTTTATCAGCTCCCTGATGTCATATCCCTTGCGCATGACGCTGCCATAGCCTATCAGCATCAGGTCGCGCCTGACCTGTACTGCAGTGATGTGAAGCATAGCCGCCAGCTCATGTGAAAAGATATAGCTGCGGTTACCTTCAAGAGTGGCTGTAAGCACTCGCCTGTACTGGCTCAGCCGTTCTACTGTTTTTCCCGGTAGTGTCTTCATTCTAGGATTGAATATTTGTTACCTGCATCTTTGGAATCATCACCGTGAACACCGATCCCCTCTCAGGTTCGCTCTTCACCTCTATAACTCCGTGGTACAACTCCACCACCTTTTTGACAATGGAGAGTCCAAGTCCGCTGCCGCTGATGTTGCGTGTCTTTTCATTCTTTATCCGTGAGAACTCCTCAAACAGCATTTCACGCTCATCTGGATTCATGCCGATACCCGTGTCGGCGACCGAGATGGTAAAATCATCCTCGTTGCAGTCAACCGTGACAGTCACTGTACCACCGGTCCGGTTATACTTCACCGCATTGGATATGAGGTTATTGAGGATAATCTCAAAGTCGTTCGGGTCAGCCCATATCTTACCACAATGTCGTATGTCGGTTTTGAAGCTGATATCCTTGTGAATGGCGTAGGGGCTCACCGTGACGATCGCCATCGAGACCAGGTCGTTCAGGCTGATCTCCTGCATGTTTTCAAGGTGTCTTTCGAAGCTTACCTTGGTAAAATCGAGCAGATCCATTATCAGGTGGCGCATGCTTTCTATCCGTTGCAGTGATCTCTCCACAGCGGAGGCATAGTCATCAAGGGAGTTGCCGAGCTGTCTCTCCTGCATCATCCTGAGGTAACCTTCTATCGCATTCAGCGGAGCCTTGAGTTCATGGGAGAGTACCGAGAGAAACTGAAACCTGACCTTCCTGCCCTCAACCTTGAGAGTATTCGTTATCCTCCTGAGATAGAGCTGTTTGGCTATCTGCTCGATGGATGTCTTCAGCTCCTGCGGGGTAAACGGCTTGGGGATGAAGTCTATGGCTCCGTCGTTATGAGCCCTCACCGCCACATCGATCGAGGCATAGGAGGTTATCATTGCAACCACTATGTCGAGGTTTTTCTTCTTCACATATTCCAGTACCTCCACTCCCTGTATTCCCGGCAGCTTATTGTCGAGAAGCATTATGTCAGGCATGTCACGGTCAATGATCTCAATTGCCTCCTCTCCTGTTGCTGCCTCATGAATTGAGAATGTATAATCTTCATCCATGAAGGGGTAGGTGACATGAAAATTCCCGAGTATCCTGGCCACGCCGGACCTGATACCGGATTCATCATCAACTACAAGTACCTTTAGCTGTGCCATGATTATAATTTAAGGAGTTTTCTGATTTCCTGGTCAAGCTGTTCGGGTCTCACTCCCTTTTCAAGATAGAGGTCAGCCCTTATCCACTCACGCTCCTGTTCGCTGCTCAGACCGAATGATACTCCTGTCTCGCGTGCCACCGCTGTGGCCAGTATCACAGGTACCTCCGGGTATTTTCGCTTCAGTTTGTAACAGAGGATAAAACCGCTGTCATCACTCTCCATCATAAGGTCAAAGACAGCTATGTCAGGTTTCATTTTCAATATCACCTGTTCGGCCTCCGCCTGGCTCTCCACCGCCACAACCTCATAACCGGCCTTGCGGAGGTAGAAGGCTACCTGGAAAAGGTAATCGGGATCATCATCGGCAATCAGGACCGTAAAACTGTTTTTCACCATATCATTTTAATTTTCTGTAATTCATTCCAGTTTGGAGGATCAGCAGGCTTCGTCTATTCCGGTCTTCTCGGGATGATGATCCTGAAGGTGGTACCCGTTGGGCCCTTTGAAGGATCATTGTTTGTTTCAACGGTAATCTGGCCCTTATGCATCTTCACAATTCCGTAAGTTGTTGCCAGGCCCAGTCCTGTTCCATGTCCGAGCCCCTTGGTGGTGAAGAAGGGTTCGAAGATCTTTGGCTTGTCCTCCTCAGCAATACCGCTGCCTGTATCGGAGACGATAAATGTCACATCGCTGACGCTATCCTCGAGCAGTATCTCCAGCGACCCTCCGCCGGGCATGGCATCAATGGCATTCTTGAAAAGGTTGGTAAGCACCTGTGTCATCTGCTCAGCATCGATAGAGGCTTCGGGATGGGTAGTGCGGTCAACAACCACTGCCCTGACATTGTCCGGGAATACCACTCCGGCGATACTGTTTTCAGTAAGCTTCCTGATATCAATATATTCATGGTTTACCTGGTTTTTCCTGGCAAAGTTAAGCAGTCCTCCGACGATTTTCTTGCAGCGGGCTGCCTGTTCAACAATCAGCCTGAGATCTTCACTCACCGGATCATCGGGTTTGCACTCCTCGAGCAGGATATTACTGTACATGATTACGACGCCCAGTGGGTTATTGAGTTCATGAGCTATACCTGCCGAGAGCTGTCCCATGTGAGCCAGCTTCTCCGACTGCTTCAGGGCGTTCTGCATTGTTGTGAGCTTGGCATTTGAGAGAGCAAGGTCCTGTACCGATCTGTGCAGTTTTTCGATGGTATAGGGGAGGCACATCTCCTCCTCGGCCAGTCCCTTGACGATTGCCAGTGCATGGTCATAGCAGGTGTCATAGCCACAGGCTCCGCAGTTAAGATGATCCTTTTCAGCAATTTTGCCCATAGAGACGAGCACCTGCTTCACCTCTTTCTCTTCGGCTGTCAGCTGGCGCTTGTCGTCGGGACGGAAGCGGGCTGAGAGGTCCAGTTTGATATAATTTTCGATGTTGCCCTGCCATTCCGCTGTGTCGATACCAGCCATCTTCTCCTGTGCATAGCTGCTCACGAGTGCCCGGCGGTTATACTGTTTGCCTCCCCTGCTCATTCCGGGGCCCATGATGCATCCCTCACAGCAGAGAAGCTCAAGGTGCTGGCCGCCGATCATTCCCTCCTCAAATTCCCTGATGGCTTCCTGGAAGTCAATTCTACCCTCTGCAGCTATGATATTACCGGTGATCGCATCATCGTTAACCCCTGCCGTCTGCAGGAGCCCCCTGGTGACAGGAAATATTGCGCCACGGCCTCCCAGTGGGGGGTCAAACTCCGACGGCGCCACACTTTCAGGAGTGATACCCTCAGCGGCGAACATCTCTCTCAGCTCAATGAATGTTATTGCAGCGTTGACCTCGGCGCTCTCTGCCTTTTTTGCCACGCAGGGACCTATGAATACCACCGGCAGGTCGTCGCCGTGTCTTTTGCGCATCACCCTGGTCATTGCCACCATCGGTGAGACCACCCTGATGAGGTTTGGCGTCAGGCCGGGGTGGTAGAACCTGATGAATGAGACGATGGCCGGGCAGTCGGAGGAGACGTAGTTCTTATCGCCGGCCTCGTTGATGAGGCTGCGGTAACGGTGAGCCACGAGATCGGCACCGAAGGAGACCTCCACCACCAGGTCAAATCCGAGAGCCCTGATCATGCCAACCACCTTTCGGTAGTCGGTGACATCGCCAAACTCAGCCGGGAAGCTGGGTGCCAGAAGGGCTGCTTTTTTACCGGGTCTCTCAAGAACCTTATGTACCAGGTCAACGGTGTTGACGAAGACCTTTGCGCCCTGGCTGCATACCTTGGTGCAGTTACCGCATGCCACACACCTCTCCGTAATGACCTCCGCCTGTCCGCCCACTATCCGTATGGCTCTTGCGGGGCACTCCCTGACACATGTGTAGCATGTGCGGCACAGCTCCTTTATGGTATATACAAGCATAATCCTCCTACCGGTTAAAGTAATACATCCCTCCTGTCAAAACGGGTATGAAACAGTGTCTTACCGGCGAGCTCAGGGCACTCTTCGAAGACCTTGCCATAGAGTGCTGCCACCGAGGCAGACTGTTCAGGACCGCGTACTGCCTCCTGATCATTGGTCTGCCATACAAACCTGGCACGTTGCCGCACTGCCTCGCGTGAACCTGCAGGCTGCATCCCTCCCCCGTTAACGCAGCCACCGGGGCATGCCATCACCTCAATGAGGTCATAGAGAGTACCGCCGTCGAGCATCTGCTTCAGCTTCTCAAATCCCTTCATGCCGTCAACCACAGCTACCGAGCAGGTTACTCCCCCTTCTGTCACCGTAGCTTCCCTGAATGAACCGGCAGCCCGCAGCTTCTTGACTGCCAGCCTGTCTGCCTCCCTGTTGCCCTCCTTCATGAAAAGTGAACGGATTACAGCCTCGGCTATCCCGCCGGCAGTCTCGGCCATCAGTGAGGCGGAGCTGCGGAGCGCCATGGGTTCGTCGGCTGCTTCGGGACCGATATTGGAGACGTCAATGCCGTAAAGTACTATCAGACGTGCCAGCTCCCTGACGGTAAGGACAGTGTCAATGTCACTGATTCCCTTCCTTGTCATGCTGTCACGGCGTGCTTCAAACTTCATGGCAGTACAGGGGGTGACAGAGACTGTGTAGATCCTGTGGCTGTCACCATCAGGCGTGACTGTGGATTTGATTATAGCTCCGGAAATCTGTTGCGGTGTCTTCAGGGTTGAGAGCATGGGCAGCAATTCGGGGAAAAACTGTTCGCAATATTTTACCCACGCGGGGCAGGCGGAGACGATCAGGTTTCTCTTCTCACCGGACTTCCGGCGTTTTATGATCTCATCAGCCAGCTCTGTTATCAGGATATCTGTTCCCGTACCTGATAGAAAGACCTTGTTGAACCCTATCTTCCTGAGAACGGCATTCAGAATCCTGTCGAAGTCGCGGTTGTACTTCACCCCCAGTTCACCGGCCAGGGCCCATGGCACCAGCGGTGAGTACTGAATGACGCGTATGGCATTGTCGCTGCTCAGTTGCTCCTGCACCTCTGAGAGGTAATGCTTCTCATGGAGGGCACCGGTGGGACAGACAAGCACGCACTGGCCGCAGTGTATGCAGCTTGAGAAGTTGAAGTCGCGGTCCATTGCCGGTCCTACATGGGTGGTGCTGCCCCTGCCAATGAAATCAATAGATGTTGCGGTGATAACCTCCTCGCACACCCTTATACATCTGCCGCACAGGATGCACTTCGACAGTTCGCGGACGATAGCCGGACTCGACTGGTCGCGGCGGGGTTTGATCTTGCTGCCCCGTATCCGTCGTTCACGCACCTGGAGCTGATCGGCCAGCCTCTGCAACTCGCAGTCGAGATTGCGTTCGCAGTAGAGGCAGTCATCAGGATGGTTTGCCAGCAGCAGCTCTACGATAGTCTTCCTGGCCCTGATCACCCGTGGCGAGTGCGTCCGGATCTTCATCCACTCTTCCACAGGTGCAGAGCATGCCGTGACGAGACGGTCGCGGCCCTCCACCTCCACCACGCACATCCGGCAGGCACCTGTCGGGGTGAACTCCGCCATGCGGCAGAGCGTAGGTATCATGATGCCGTTGCGGTTCAGGGCAGAGAGGATGGTTTCGCCCTTCTCGGCCCTGATGCTCCTGTTATTTACTTCAATGGTGAACTGCATATCCTATTTTACTGTCACTGCGCTGAACTTACAAACATCATAGCATATTCCGCAGCCTATGCACTTGTCTTCCACGATGAAGAAAGGCTGCAACCTGGTACCGTATATGGCGTTTACGGGGCACCGTGCCGCACAGACCGTACACCCTGTGCACTTGTCAACATCAATGCTGAAGGTTCTCAGGCCACGGCATACATTGGCACGGCAGCGGCGATCGAAGATATGCTCCTCGAACTCTTCGCGGAAGTTGCCAAGGGCGCTGATGAACGGGTTGGGAGCCGTCTGTCCGAGGCCGCAGAGAGAGGTATCCTTCATCACGGCGGCGATGGTTTCAAGCTGCATCACCCCCTTGAACCTTTCGAGAGTGGCGTTGGAGTCTTCACTGTGCGGCTTGCGTATTATGTTTTCGAGTATCCCGAGCATACGTCCGGTACCTTCACGGCACGGGATACACTTGCCGCAGCTCTCCTTGTGAATGAACTCCATGTAATATCTGACAAAGTCGACCAGGCAGGTTGTCTCATCCAGAACGATGAGGCCGCCTGAGCCCATGGCTATGCCGTTTTCCCTGAGTGTCTCGTAGTCAACAGGCAGGTCAAGCATCTCAGCAGTGATGAAGGTACCCGAGGGTCCTCCGATCTGTAATGCCTTGAACTCACGTCCCTCCCTGATACCGTCGGCAATACCCTCCACTATTGTCCTGAAGGTGGTTCCCATCTCCACCTCTATCAGCCCGGTATACCTGCCCCGTCCGGCCAGGGAGAACAGTTTTGTGCCCTTGCTCTCAGCTGTTCCCAGGCCGCGGAACCATTCCGGGCCGTGTGCCATGATGAGCGGAACGTTCATCAGGGTCTCCACATTGTTGATCACCGTAGGCTTCCCGAAAAGGCCGCTGGAGGTGGGATAGGGAGGCTTGAGTTCAGGCATGCCGCGTTTGCCTTCCAGGCTGCCTATCAGTGCAGTCTCTTCTCCGCAGACAAAGGCACCGGCCTCTTCCCTTATCACTATGTCAAGGTTATAGCCGCTGCCAAGTATATTGTAACCGATGATGCCGTACCCGCGGGCAGCTTCGATAGCTTTTCTGAGTCTCGACAACGGATAGGGAGAGTCAGCCTTGAAATATACCGTGGCGAGGGAAGCCCCGATGGCATAGGATGCAATGCATATACCTTCAACCAGCCTGTGGGGATCGCCCTCTAAAACTGACCTGTCGGCATAGGAGCCTGGGTCACTCTCCTTGGCATTGCATATCAGGTACCTGTTGTCGGCAGGGGAGTTGAGAGCATACTTCCACTTCAGCCCCGTTATAAAGCC
Source organism: uncultured Bacteroidales bacterium (assembly GCA_937871625.1). Taxonomy (GTDB): domain Bacteria; phylum Bacteroidota; class Bacteroidia; order Bacteroidales; family VadinHA17; genus SR-FBR-E99. Next base: position 16,074 of record CALMRD010000084.1, read on the forward strand.
TCCGCCGCTGCGTCCCCTCAAACCGCTGCGTTCCACAATGTCGCATACCTCAGCAGGGGTATAGCTGCGTATCGTTTTCAGGAACGATCTGTATCCGCCGCGTGCAATAAACTCCTCAATATTTTCAGGGTCATAGCAGCCGCAGTTCTTGAGGACCACCCTCTTCTGAAGCTTATAGAATGGCAACTCATCAATGAATGGAATATCCTGCCATGCTTCGAAGCCTGTGGAGCCTGACTGTGCCACGAGATCTTCCTCAGGCATGTCATTGTGAAAGACACCGTTGAGCAGGGGTTCCACCTTCTCTTCGGTGATATTCCGGAAGATGAGCCTGTTTTTTCCGGGCAGATGGATGCATACCATAGGTTCAAAGGCCGCCGGCCCGTGGCACCCGGTCATTATCACGGTGCCGCCGGTGCCGGTCTCTTCCAGGTATTGCCTGAAAGCCCCGGCAGATCTGACGCTGCCGGCAATGATGGCTGCTGAGCCTGATGAGACATATATCACCGGCTGCGACGGCTTGTCACGCCGTATCTCTGCCAGACGTCTTTCGGTCACCTCTGACAGGGTGCCGGAGCGGTGCATAAGCACCTCCCGCAAGAGAAACTCCCGGGTTTCATTTTCGCTGCTGCCACTCATTTCAGGTCTGCCACTGCTTTTAGTTTGGTAATCATCTCAGGTATATCCTCAGCCCTGACATGAGTCCGGTATTCGCCATCTACCATTACCATCGGGCCCTCATTGCATCCTCCCATGCAGGCAGTGAGCTCATAGCTGAACCTGCCGTCGCGCGTGGTCTGTCCCGGCTCGATACCCAGTGCCTCCCTGACGGCAGCTACCACCGCGGAAGAGCCATTGATGAAACAGGTGGTGCCATGGCATATGCGCAGGTGGACCCTGCCGCACGGATAGAACCTGAACCTGTCATAAAAGGTTGCCAGGCCGTAGATCTTGGTTGTTGACATCCGCAGGAAACTGCCTATTCTGACTATAGTCTCCTCGGAGAGATACCCCTCGGTCATCTGTATATCCTGGAGGATAGGTATCAGGCTCTCATGATGCCCCTCCATGTAATGACTCAGAACCTCCTCTATCTTGCTCATTGTTAAAAAACTCTGACTTTTAGTCTAATCACAAAGCTATATAATTTTATTGTTATTGCAAAAACATTGTTATTTTATTAACAAATAATGGTCGGGAAGATAGTCATAGTGCTATATCGAAAAGAAATTTATTGTACTTTTGAGAAAGCGTCTCAAAAAAGTTGAAGTAGTTGGGAAAAACACTTGAAATAGAGATATGTCTCGGAAGCTCCTGTTTTTCAAGGGGAAACAGGGAGATGGTGCAGGTGATCAGGAACTATCTCAGGAGAAACCATCTCGATGACAAGGTTGTGCTCAGGGGGGCACGCTGCATGAACCGTTGCAGTGAGGGTCCTTTTATAATAATAAACGGCAGGAGCTATACAGAGACCGCGGTTCAGGATATTGAGAAGATCCTGGAGAAGGAGCTTATATGAACGGGCAAAACGCCCTAACAGATTGAAAATGGAGATTCCCGATCAGGTTATTTACATAAACGACGACAGGTGCCGCAACTCCTATTCATGCGTCAGGGCGTGTCCGGTGAATGCCATAGAGGTCAGGCCCGAGAGGGCTCATCCTGTGATCATTGCTGACAGGTGCATTGGCTGTGGTCTCTGTTATCTCTCCTGTACGCCTTCGGCCATAGAGTACAAAGACTCCGTTGAGGGCGTAAGGGAGCTTCTGAAGTCCGGCCGCAGGGCAGCCGCTCTCGTGGCTCCGAGCATCGCCTCCGAGTTTGATGACATAACTGACTACCGCAAGTTCGTGGGTATGATCCGGAAGCTGGGTTTCACCTACGTTCACGAGGTCTCCTTCGGAGTCGACCTGGTGGCATTTGCCTACAAGAAGCTTTTTGAAGAGTCGAGCGGCAAGTATTACATCACCTCCAACTGTCCCTCCATTGTTGAGATGGTGGAGAAATACCATCCTCACCTGGTTTCGAACCTTGCGCCTCTGGTATCGCCCATGGTAGCCACCGCAATGGTCACCCGTGATCTCTACGGGGAGGAGGTGGCCAATGTCTTCATCGGTCCCTGCATCGATTCCAAGGCGGAAGCCGGGCTCTACGGCAGCAGAAGGCTGATTGAGGGTGTACTTACCTTCATAGAGATCAGAAAAATGTTCAGTGAGAATGAGATACAGGAGAAGGGTGTCAAGATGGCTGAGTTTGATCCGCCATACGGCAACTGGGGGGCCCTCTACCCCTATCCTGCCGGCATCCTCCAGGCGGCGGGCATCAAGCGTGACCTGGTGTCAAGCCATGTCATAACCGCATCGGGGGCTGAAGACATCAGGGAGGCTATCAACGACTTCGATCATCACATTGACACCATCAGGCATCACTTCAACCTCTTCTTCTGCAACGGCTGCATGCTTGGTCCCGGGATGGTCAGGCATGACGAACGTTTCAGAAGACGGTCGCTGGTGAAGCAGTACGCCGAAAAACGGGTTGAGGCCCTTGACAAGAGAGAGTGGGAGAAGAACATGAAGCGGTGGTCGGCGCTCGACCTGTCACGCACCTTTGTTCCCAACGACCAGCGTATACCGGAGCCATCGGCCGAGGCAGTGAATGAGGTGATGAAGATCATCGGCAAGGAAAACCGTTCCGAGGAGCTCAACTGCAACGCCTGCGGCTACGGCTCATGCCGTGAGTTTGCATCCACGGTGGCCAAGGGACTGGCTGTCCCCGAGATGTGCCACACCTATAACCTTCGCAACAAGCAGGAGTATATTGAATCGCTGCGGCTGACCAACAAAAAGCTCTCTGAAACCAAAAAGGCACTCAAGGATTCAGAGGAGCAGGCCATGCGTGAGAAGGATGCGGCACAGGATGCCTCGGAGATGATGAACAGCATGCTGAACAAGCTCCCCAACGGCGTGGTGATAGTTGACAATGAGCTTAAGATACTCCATTCCAACGAGAGCTTCCTTGACATCATCGGCGAAGATGCCAGGGCGATAGCTGACATAATACCGGGACTGCGTGGTGCCGATCTCAAGACACTGCTTCCCTTCAATGTATACAACATCTTTTCATTTGTTCTCAGGGAGAACGAATCGGTCATCAGCCGTGACGTGCAGCTCGAGGAACGCATGTTCAACATCTCCATTTTTCCCATCAGGCAGAACAGGATCGCGGGGGCAGTGATCCGCGACCTCTTCTCACCGGAGGTACAGCGTGAGGAGGTAATAACCCGGGTATCCGACGTCATTGACAAGAACCTGGAGATGGTGCAGAAGATAGGCTTCCTGCTTGGTGAGGGCGCCTCTGAGACGGAGAAGATGCTCAACTCCATCGTGGAATCATTCCGCCAGAAAAAGTCGGGTGACACCAGGTAACACGCAACGGAGGATGGAGCGGGAGTTTTTCATAGAGGTGAACAGCCAGCAGCGCAACCATCACGGGGAGCGTATCTGCGGCGACGTCTTCCTCTCGGAGAACGTGCGTGAGGAGAACCGCATCATCACCGTCCTGTCAGACGGCATGGGTCACGGTGTCAAGGCCAACATTCTGGCCACCCTGACCTCCACCATGGCTCTCAACTTCACCCGCGAGCACAAGGAGCCCGACCGTATAGCGGAGATCATCATGAACACGCTGCCGGTATGTTCAGAGAGGAAGATCAGTTATGCCACCTTCTCCATTGTGGATATCGAGAGTGACGGCAGGGCCAATATACTCGAGTACGACAATCCCACATGCATAATCCTGCGGGGCAATCAGCTCTTTGAGCCCGACTGGAGGGAAGTTGTGCTTGACAAGGGTATCAATGCCGGCAAGAGGCTGCACAAGTGCACCTTCTACCCTGCCAAGGAGGACAGGATCATACTTCTCTCTGACGGCGTCGCCCAGAGCGGTATGGGCAGTGACGCCTGGCCCCTGGGCTGGGAACGCGACAATGTACAGCAGTATGCTCTCTCGCTGGTCTCCGGCGAAGCCTCCATCTCAGCAGCAGCACTGGCAGGCAAGATTGTCTCAATGGCCTACAAGCATGACAGCTATGAGGCGAAAGATGATATCTCGTGCGCCATACTATATTTCAGGGAGCCACGCAAGCTGCTGATCTGTTCAGGACCGCCCTATGATGAGGAGAAGGACAGTGAACTGGCCGCCAGGGTCAGCGGTTATAACGGCAGGGTAATACTCTGCGGAGGCACCACCGCCGATATCGTTGCCAGGGAGCTCAACCGCAAGATCGTTGACGAACTGATCTTTGAGGACCCCGACCTGCCCCCCGAGAGTTTCATGGAGGGCATTGACCTGGTGACCGAGGGCATACTCACCCTGCAGAAGGTGAATGAGCTCCTCAAGGGCTACAAAAACAGTGTCAGGCTTGGCAAGGGACCTGCAGACAAGATCGTTAAAATGATCATGGAGAGCGACGAGATCAACTTCCTTGTCGGCACCCGTATCAACGTAGCACACCAGGATCCTACCCTTCCCGTTGACCTGGAGATACGCCGCACGGTGGTGAAGCGCATTGCACGTATCCTGGAGGACAAATGGCTGAAGCTGGTCAGTATTGATTATATCTGATGCTTAAGGCAGTCCTCGGTCCTCAGTCAGCAGCCGGCAATCGGCAGTCAGCAGTTGGCAGTTGGCAACAAATATTATGTAACCAGCTGATTGACTGTAGACTGCAGACTGTGGACTGTAGACTGTGGACTGCAGACTGCAGACTGTCAAACACTGCCGGCATGTTGCCTCGCCACCCTGAAAAGAAATGACATTACTTCCGGCAGTGAGAGTTCCCGCGGTAATTGCCGGAAGACCCTGACACCCTCAATCTCATCGTTGTCGCCGATCTCTCCAAGCGACTGCACCTCGGCATAGAAAAGTCTCCCGTACTGTATCCCGGAACCGCTGTCGACATAGTAGTAAGAAACCGGTTCCATTATGAACTCCCTGGCTCCCGTCTCCTCGGTGAGCTCACGCACAGCAGCCGTCAGGCTCTCTTCTCCGTCGTCAGGGTGACCTGCCGGCAGCTCATAGCCTCCCCGGCGGCGGTGACGGACAAAGAGCCATCCGCCCCTGTGGCGGGCAGCTACAACCACGTATGTCACCTTCTGCGGTTCACTGCCGTCTGATAAAAGCTCAACGGTGATCATACGGCAAATTTATGCCAAATAGCATAGCCGGTATCGTAATGCCACTTAAATATTATTTTTGTTCAAAACGGTAAAGATGCTCTTCTATCTCATATTACTGCTTGCCGACCTTTTTCTCTGGGTCGTGCTGATCAGGGAGCTCAGGGAAAGAAACAGGATAGTGAAGTTTTCGGTACTGGCAGTAAAGGCTGCCTTAACGACCCTCTTCATCTACCTGGCTGTCACCCTGGCACTGCACGGTGGCAACCCCTATGGGCCTGCAGACGCCTACAGGCAGATTGTCATGGGCAGCATGGCCCTGCTGCTGCTGGTCACCTCCTCCCTCTCTCTTCTGACGTTGCTCGCTGCCGGAATGGTCTCACTCATCATGAAGCGTAAGATGAAGTGGAGGGGACCGGTACTCATTTCAATCTTCCTGTTGATGACGCTGCTTATTGCTGACGCCCATTTCCGTCAGAGACTAAATATTAAGACTGTCAGGACAGAGATAGCGATTCCCGGACTTGACGCGGCCCTTGACGGCCTGAAGATCGCCCTTGTCTCCGACCTGCATCTCTCATCATGGCACGGCAACTACGGCAAGCTTGAGAGGGCAATGAACTCCGTCACCGCCTGGGAGCCCGACCTGCTGTTCAATACCGGTGATTTCATCACCTACAGCTGGGAGGAGTTCGGGGAGAGTGACACCATCCTGCGCAAGGCACGTGCTGTCTCAGGAGCCTTTGCCGTGGAAGGCAACCATGACGACGGCACATATTATCCTGGTTACGACCAGGATTATGGTGCAGCCTGCAGTGAGATGCTGAAGAAGAAGATTGAGGCGTCGGGGTATACTCTCCTCAGGGACACTGCCTTGATCATCAATCACAACGGCACGTCAGTGGCTATAGCAGGGGTTGTCACCAACGGTCATCGCCTCGACATAAATTACGGAGATTTTGAGAAGGCTCTGGGTATCATTCCCGACTCTCTCTTCACCATACTGCTCCTGCACGACCCGGCAGGATGGCTACTCACCTCGGTCACCGGGCATATGCCTGACCTGACTGTCTCGGGGCACACCCACGGTCTGCAGGCCGGACTTCCGGGAGGAGGCTGGTCACCGGCAGCGGAGATCCACGAACGGTGGACAGGGCTTCACAGCATCGGTGACAGTTATCTGTACGTGACAACCGGGCTTGGTAGCATGGGCATGTCCGCAAGAATTTTTATGCCACCTGAAATTGTGTTCCTGACACTTACATCTGACAGAACAAATTTGTAACTTTGTTCATTACTATTTTTTTTGACCATGCGACTTAAACCACTGATCGTACTGGCTGCCCTGATGGTGGCCGTTCCGGCTTATACGCAAAAACAGGCTCTTGATCTCATCACCCGTGAGCTGTCGGAAGAGCATATGAGATATCTCTCCTCTGACTCTCTTGAGGGAAGAAGGACAGGCAGTGAAGGCAACGATGCCGCAGCCGCCTGGATCAGCTCCAGGGCCCTGGAAGCAGGACTGAACCCGCTGCCTGGCCGTGACAACCTGTTCCAGCCACTGGAGTATCTGCGCATCACACCAATAGCCGAAGAATCTACCATTACCCTGAGTGACAGCAGTGGCACCCTGCTTCACACAATGGCTGCCCTGCCTCTGATGGCTCCGGGTGACACAGTAAACGTCAGCGGGGAGGTGGTCTTCGCCGGTTACGGTTACCTGAACAGTGAAGAAAAATACAACGACTTTGCAGATATAAGTCTTAATGGCCGTATTGTGGTCATAATGACCCGGAATCCGGATCTGCACGGCGGTGGCATGCCAGCTCCGGGCAGCGGTATCAGTGAGATGACCGAGGCACGTAAGCTGCCTATGATCATGATGCAGAAGGCAAAAGCAGTACTCTTTGTGGCTGACCCGGCCTTAGGCTGCAACATATCCAGTGACCTGCTCTCCATGGGCAGTTCATACCAGCTTAAACCGCTATTCAGGAAACAGCTATTCAGCTTCGCCCTCAACGCATATACCATCACCAGTGCTACTGCTGACCTTATGCTCGCCAGGGCAGGTCTGACCCTGGAACAGCTGCAGGACAGCATTGCAGTGACAGGAAGACCGGCATCGTTCATTATCCCCGATCTTAAGGCCAGCGTGCGTATCAATGTGACCAAGGACACGGTAACGAGCAATAATATCATAGGTTACATTGAAGGCTCCGATCCGCTACTCAGGGATGAGGCCGTGCTCTTCTCCGCCCACTATGACCACGTCGGCAAAGACTTCGCAGGCAACATTTACAACGGGGCCAATGACAACGCCTCCGGCAGCGTAGGTCTGCTCAACATCGCATCTGCCTTCACGGCGCTGGAGAAGAAGCCGGCAAGAAGCCTTATATTTTTCTGGACCACCGGTGAGGAGGAGGGCCTGCACGGATCATCATACTATGCAGAGAACCCCCTCTGGCCCCTTGACAAGACCGTTGCTGCCATCAACTTTGACATGATCGGGAGATCAAGACGTGAAACAGACATCGGCGCATCAGCGAACGGCCGGTATGATATTACCGGTGCTGACACCATCAAGGTCATCTCCAGCGATGATTGCCGCCGGCTGGTGGCACTGGCCGTGGAGTCATGCAAGGAATCCGGAATACATATGATCGACGAAGGAAAAGGCGATTACTTTACGGGGTCGGATCATTACCCGTTTTTCCGCAAGGGAATACCGGTGCTCTTCTTCTTCACCGGCCTGCACACTGACTACCACAAGCCTTCAGATGACTTTGAATTCATAGATTTTGACAAACTTATCAAGGTATCAAAGTCCGGGTTCCTCACCGGATACAAAGTCGCCAACGCACCCGAGAGGCTTGAGAAAGACAGGAAGAGGCAGCAGTAGCCTTTTATCCTTCAATGAAGAAGAGAACGGTCACAATTGCATCTGAGGAGATCGCCGTTGACATTGTCAGGTCATCACGGCGTACCGTGGCCCTCTATGTAAGACCCGGAGGTACGCTCCTGGTAAGGGCACCGTGGTATGTGCCAGTCTCCCTGTTGATGCAGTTCGTAAGACAGAAGAGCCCCTGGGTTGAGAGACACCTGGCCGTCCTCAGGAATGTCAAACCTGCCCAAAAGCCGCAGCCTATAACCAACGGCAGCGTGATACCCTTCATGGGAAGGGAAATAACGGTGAAGGTCAACACAGGCAGCAGGAACAGGGCCCTTCTGAAGGATGAAACACTGTTGCTCACCCTCTCCGGGGAGGACACCCGTGAGAGGATCACGGCAATGACCGATGCATGGTATCATCAGCAGGCGAAGACTTTTTTTCCCCGGCGCACCCGGGAACTTGCTGCCATCCACAATTCAATACTGACGGAACCTGGAATGGTAAGCGTCCGGAAGATGAAGCGACGGTGGGGCACCTGCCACAACAACGGCACAATCTGGTTTAACCGTGAGCTTATTAAGAGAGAGCCGGAGCTGATAGACTATGTTATCTTACACGAACTCTGCCACCTCGTGCACCACAATCACGGCAGGGAGTACTATTCGCTGCTGGAAAGTATCGTCCCGGAATTCCGGGAACTGCGGCAGAGACTCAGGAATTAGCATTATATTGGTAATAACTATTTTCAATATCCGTGAAAAAGAGAGAATTTGTAAAAAACGTGGCACTGTCAACCGCCGGCCTGGCACTTATGGCAGCACTGCCAGCCTGCACCTCATCGCGGAAGCAGGGAGGATTGCCCCGCAACTGGGCCTGGCTCACTGCCAGGGATCAGAGTGATGATGACTGGAGGACCATCTTCGGCAGGCTCAAAAAGGCAAACATAAGCGGGCTGCATCTCCGCGCCCCTGCTGATACTTACCGGCGGATAATACCACTTGCCCGAAAGCACGGCATCGATATCCATGCATGGATCATCACCCTGAACCGCGCCTGGGATGATGAGGCCAGAAATCACCCCGACTGGTATACAGTAAGCCGGAACGGCGACTCATGCCTCGACGTGCGTCCCTATGTTGATCATTATCAGTGGGTTTGTCCTTCGAAGGAGGAGGTCTACCGGTATGTCGAGAATGAGGTGCTGTCACTGCTTGAAATAAAAGGCCTCCGGGGAGTACACCTTGACTACATAAGATACGTCGATGTTATACTGCCCGTCGGTCTCTGGAAGAAATACAATCTTGTGCAGGACCGGGAGTACCCTGAGTTCGACTTCTGCTACTGTGACACCTGCAGGGAGAAGTTTCTCGCAGAGAGCGGTATTGACATCCGCACCCTGGAGGACCCTGCCCTTAGTGAGGAGTGGCGCAGATACCGCTGGGACAGCGTAACACGCTTCGTTAACCGGCTGGCAGAGAGGGTTCACAGTGACTATCCCCGCAAGATGCTTACCGCCGCCGTCTTCCCCTACCCTGAGATATCAAGGATGATATGCAGACAGGATTGGGCCAGATGGAATCTTGATGCTTTCTTCCCGATGATCTATCACAGCTTTTACAATGAAGAGATACCATGGATAGGCAGCTCCGTTGCCAGTGGTGTGAAAGATCTGCAGGGCAGGGCGCCGCTGTTTGCAGGACTCTTTGTTCCGGCACTGCCTCCCGAAAAGATGAGTGAGGCTGTCAACGTCTCCATGGATAACGGGGCTGCCGGGATATGCTGGTTCAACTACGAGTCACTCGGCGATGAGCACCACAGGGTGCTCAGGGAAACCTCCGGCTTCTGAAGTCTGTCAAGAGGCCTCTCCGGAGCTACTTGAAGAAGAGGTAGGCTATGAAGATGGCTGAGATGGTACCGACAATATCTGCTGTCAGTCCGCATATCACCGCATACCTTGAGTTCTTGATCCCTACCGAGCCGAAGTATACAGCCAGCACGTAGAAGACCGTATCGGTGGACCCCTGGAGGCAGCATGCCAGCCTGCCCACAAATGAGTCGGCACCGTGGATAGTCATAGCGTCAATCATCATCCCCCGCGAGCCGCTGCCACTCAGCGGTTTCATCAGCGCGGTGGGCAGGGCTTCCGTGAAGGAGGTGTCGAGGCCCATCCATGCCACCACGGCAGTGATGCCGTCAACGAGCAGGTCCATGGCACCCGAGGCTCTGAAGACACCTATGGCCACAAGTATGGCCACAAGGTAGGGTATTATCGTTATGGCGGTTTTGAAACCGTCCTTTGCCCCCTCAATGAAGGTCTCATAGACATTGACCTTCTTCACCATGGCCATCACGATGAATGCGATGATGATGCCGAAGAGGATGAAGTTGGCGGCAAATGTTGATATGGTATTGATCTTATCCTGCGGCAGGGTGCTGAAGTACCATACTATGCCCACAATTATGGCTGTCAGTCCACCCAGGTATGCCAGCACTACCCTGTTCAGGAGGTTGATCTTCTGGGCGATGGCCACGCTGATCATACCGGCCAGTGTGGCCACGAAGGTTGATATCAGGATCGGTATGAAGACATCTGCGGGGTTGGCAGCGCCCAGCTGTGCCCGGTACACCATTATTGTGACAGGGATGAGACAGAGACCCGAGGCATTCAGTACCAGGAACATGATCATGGGATCGGATGCCACCTCCTTGTCGGGGTTATGCTCCTGTAACTCCTTCATTGCCTTGAGACCCATGGGAGTGGCTGCGTTGTCGAGGCCCAGCATGTTGGCAGCAACATTGAGCATCATGGAGCCATTGGCAGGACTGTTGGCCGGCAGTTGGGGAAAGAGCTTACGAAAGAAAGGCCCGATAGCCCTGGAGAGGAGCGTTACGGCGCCACCCTTCTCTCCCACCCGCATCAGGCCCATCCAGAGGGTGAGCACTCCGGTCAGCCCGAGGGAGATCTCGAAACCGGTTTTGGCACTTGAAAAGGTGGAATCAACTATCCTGTTGAAAATCTCGGTATCACCATTGAAGATAAGCTGTGCAAGGGCAAAGATGAAACCCAGCAGAAAAAAGGCGATCCAGATATAATTCAAAGCCATCCCGGAATAATTCTCAGCAAATAAAAATAGGGAAAATTTTCTTGTGAAGCCTCATCAGATAAAAATCAGAGCTCCTCAACCTCAACTATCTCAAACGGCACCTGCAGCATGGCCTTGAAGTCCCTGCCTGCATCCCTCATGTTCTCGTCGCCGTTCTCACAGAACCAGCGGATAGTAACGTCGCTGTTCCTGAGGTAGAGCTTCTCAAACCTCTTGAAAAGAGAGTGGATTCTGTTGGAAGAGCTCGTATTGAAAAAGTCAAATCTCACATTGAGCACCGTGGTTTCAGCCGGATGTGAAGAATACTTTTCAACATATTCGAGGAGTGGTCCGAAAAACCCGGTTGAATTCTCGGGTATTGACTTTCCCTTTATCTCGAAAATACCGCGGTCAGGATCAAAATTCACAGCGGGGGTCCGGGTAGTTTTCTTTAAGATGAGCTTTTCCATTGTTGTCAACAGCAGAAGTGCATAAATTTAGAATATTCATGTGAAATAGACAAATCAAACAGGGGTTGTGGAAAAATAATAATCAGCTCGTTTGCGCTTTTTGCTACATTTGGGTAACAACAGGGTCAACTGTTACTAATTATACTACCGGGATGATGAGAAATCCATGGACTCTGAGTCCGAAGGCGGTGACAGCCGCTCTCTGTGCACTCTTTATCATACAGGCAGCCGCTGCCGGGGATGTGATAGTAACCGGCACAGTATCAGATGATAAGGGCTCTATGGTAATGAATGCCAGGGTCTCATTCTATCTAAACGCCATTGAATACCGCACCATCACACGCAGTGACGGCAGCTACAGTGTAAGGATATCAGGATCATACAGCGAGGTCGACGGGGAGTTCCGTACCGGCACCCCTTATCCCAATCCTTTCGACAACAGCGTCCATCTGCCATTTGTTATCAACAACCATGGTGATCTTCTGCTCACCATTTACAATATGAGCGGACAGAAGGTACGTGTTGTCTCTTTTCCCGGGGTCTCACCTGGCAGTTACAACATTGTCTGGGACGGTTGCAGTCAGGATAATGCGCCGCTCAGTTCCGGCTTGTATATATACGCTCTCACCTTCAGGGGCCGCACCCGCAGCGGGAGGCTTATTAAGGCAGGCGGCTCCGTCTCATCGGCCGGGGGCACCTATCTGGAACCGGTGATGATGCCTCCTGATCCATCCTCTCCTGACGGGTCAGACCGCTTTCCGGTCATCGCAGAGGCAGAGGCAGCAGGTTATTATCCGGTCAGGCTCACCGATATCACCCTTGCAAGTGACACCGTCATTAACTTTGTATTGTCTCACTCCCGCTCCATGCCATTCATGGTCAACGGTGACCATATATCCAGGGAGATGGATGACACTTACAGGTCAATGATACTCAAGGGTATTAACCTTGGCTCTTCACCTCCCGGCTTCTTCCCCGGCGAGATCGCTTATGCCATCACGGCTGAGATGTACCAGTCATGGATTGAACGTATGGTTGAAGCCGGATTCAACACACTGAGGGTCTATACCCTTCATCCTCCCGTCTTCTACGAGAAGCTGGCGGAATACAACCAGCGCCACCCCGAATCACCGCTGCTGCTCTTCCAGGGTATCTGGCTCGAGGAGATAGAAGACGGCACGGACCCCTCGTGCTATGATCTTGTCAACCGTACCGGCAGCTTTAAGGAAGAGATAGAGGAGGTGGTAGACTGCATCAACGGCAACGCTGACATACCATTCCGTTACGGAAAGGCTTACGGTGTCTACCGTACCAGCGTATCGCGCTGGACGGCGGGATACATCATAGGGCGCGAAGTGGCACCACAGGAGGTTGATTCCACAAACAAGTTCCACCAGGGTGTCAGCTCATATTCGGGAACCCACTTCAGCATCAGCGGTGGCACGGCCACAGAGGCATTTGTTGCGGAGATGCTAGACGAGGTTATCACCCTCGAGAGTTCGAAATACTCCGTCAGCAGGCCCGTGAGCTTCTCCAGCTGGCCTACTCTCGACCCCCTGGACCATCCGACGGAGATATACACCGATGAAGATGTGGCATCGTTTGACATTACGAAGATCACTGTGTCGGAAGGCTCACCGGGATTGTTTGCAAGCTATCATGCCTATCCCTATTATCCCAACTTCGTCAGCCAGGAGCCCTCATACATGACATACAGCGACAGTGAGGGGCCCAACAGCTACCTGGGCTATCTCACCGCCCTCAAGGATCATTACAGTGGTATGCCACTGGTGATAGCAGAGTACGGTGTGCCATCAAGCTGGGGCAGCGCACATCAGTCGTTCAGTGAGATGCACCACGGCGGATACTCGGAGAAACAGCAGGGAGAAAAGAACCTCCGCATGATGCATAACATGCTCGACGCCGGCTGTGCCGGAGGTTTTGTCTTCGCCTGGATGGATGAGTGGTTCAAGCGTACCTGGATAGTGCTATACCTCGAAGCCTACGGCCTGGATGGAGGATCGGAGATCATTCCCACGAGACAGCTGTGGCACAATGAGACATCGCCTGAGCAATGCTTCGGGCTCATCGCCTATGACCAGGAGGAGCTTCCGGCATATGAGGCATACAGTATCGATCAGCCTTCTGGACCGGTGAGCTCTGTGCGGGCGACGCATGACGATAGCTTCTTCCACCTGGAGATCACCGCCGATGCCGACCTTACTGCTGCCGACGAATTTATGGTCGCCTTTGACACCTACCTTGGGAACACCGGCGAGTCCACCCTCCCCGGAGGGGCCACCATGCAGAACAGGGCAGAGTTCCTGCTCACCTTCACGCTGGCTGATGACACAGCCCTGCATCATGTCACCCAGGCCTACGACATGAACGGACTCACCGTGCGCTTCAACCTGACAGACCCTGATGTGCAGAAATACCGCAGCACGGTCACCGACGGAGCTCCGTGGAATGTGATGAGCTGGATCAACGACGGCTTTGAGCTTACAAGCCATGACATAGGCAGGGTGCCCGTGGAAAATGGAGCGGAATACAGCAGCGACAACCGGGCCGCGGTGGCATGGAGCGGCAGGAAGGTTAACATCAGGCTGCCGTGGACCATGCTTTATTTCAATGACCCCACACAGATGAGAGTCAATGACGGCGCCGTGTCATATGATGGCGGCTATAACTTCGAGATCATGACCACAGAGTCAGAAGGAATAGCCGTCTCGGTAGCACTCAACGGTACTGTGATCAATTCTGTCAACAGGTACAGCTGGCCCAAGTGGCTTGTAGTGCCACCGACGGCTGAAAGAGAGAAAGCCTCACTTCATGTTCTTGAAGAGGGTTTCTCTTATATTCCGGATTTTGTGGATTAGGACGACTAAGAGGCAGTAGGCAGTAGTGAAGGTCTGAAGTCTTATGTCTGAAGGTCTGAAGTCTAAGGTCTTGCGGTCTTGCGGTCTTGCGGTCTTGCGGTCTTGCGGTCTTGCGGTCTTG
>CALMRD010000085.1 GCA_937871625.1 uncultured Bacteroidales bacterium
GTTCGGATCAAAGAATTCGGAAAAGACACCGTAGGTGGTCATATTGGCGCTGACACGCGAAAACGAGCTTGCCACCAGCCATTCCGCCGTCGCATATTTTGAACCGGGAAACAGTATCTGGTACCAGGAGAGCCTTGAATAGACTGTCTTTTTCTTTATCATGAGAGGAAGTGACAATGAGGCTTTTCGCTCTTCAAGATAGTTGTATGAAATGGCTGTCTGGTTCCTGTCATAACGTGTATAGGCAAGGTCAAGGCGGATGTTGGATGGAAGCCTGTAGGCAAGTGTCCCCCTGGCACGCACCCCGTAGGTGTATTCACCCGACAGCAGAAGGTTGTTGGTAACCCTCACGGAGGCATCGGCAAACGGCATGAGGGGACCGCCGGTGACGGAAGAGAGATATTCAAATCCTCCTCCCAGCGTCAGGAACCTGGTGGCTCCGTAACGTACTGTCGTCCTGGCAAAACGACTCCATGCCGAATCTTCAACCACTCCTGCACTGACAGTATATTCGAATTCCTTTTGAGGCAGGAAGTTATAGGGTATGCTGATGTTCTGCTCCCGTGTTCTCTCCTCACCCCAGGGACCGTAAAATTTAAGTTTGACCATGGTATTGCCATAGACCAGTGGCACCTCAAAGGTGAAGAATCCGGAGGCATCTGCCTTCACATAATCGACAAGCACGTTGTTGACATAGAGCTCCACAGTCCAGCCCGGATCAGTGCGGTCGGTAAGGGTGTATGTTCCGAACGAACGCCTGAAGGTGGTGGGCCTGTTGGTAAACTGTACCCCCACCACCGGGTTGTAGATTGAGGCAGTGGCCTGGGTGGTTATCTTTCCTGCCAGTATCTGTCGCAGCCATGTGCGGTCGTTGTTTACGTGACGCCACATGTAGTACTGCTGTTTTTCACTGAACTCCGTTCCCGTATAATAGGTCAGTGAGGCGGTTGCCTCGCCCCCGGCAATGACTGATCCCAGCGCAAGATTGAACCGTCCTTCGGACCTGCCGCCGGGCTGCTCACTGGCATAAACGGACCAGTCGGCCATGCCGAACCTGAATCCCGGAAAGCTTCTGCCGATGGTAGTGTCAACCCTGACCTCCCCCCTGAGACGGGTGATGTTCCTTCTCATCTCCTCCTGCCTCATCTCACGTATGGCAGGCAGCTCAAGCTTGGTGTCGACGGTGACGGTAAGGTCCCTGAAGCTGAAGCTGCAGTCAAGGCCGAATACCTCTCCGTACCAGTCTGATCTGAGGTAGAGGTTCGTTTCTGACCGTATGATGTCTCCCTCTGCGGGAGCGAAGGTCCTGCCCGCACAGACGATGCTGTTACTTAACCTGTCGACGGAGTATGTCTCATCAGGTTTGATAAAGAATCCTGTTACAGTCTCAAGATCTTCGGAGACAACATTTTTTATTTTCAGGAAATCAAAGAGGCCGGAGACTGACAGCCACACTTCCTCTCCCCTTATAACAGCATCGATCTCGGAGACGCCTATGTATGGAACCCGGACATAAACAGGAAATTCATCATACTGTGGCTCATCCTGAGCCGCAACGGTAAGGTTAACTGCCAATAGCAGCATCGCCATCAGGGCAAGAGCTGTCCGGAATTGAAGCAGAGGCATACCACCCTTGTCGTTTAACGCGGTATATGCCTTGCTTTCTGTCATAATTACTTATCCGTTTTGGGGGAGGTCATCAGTGGTTCATTCCTGGACAAATGTTACATCTATTGTCCCGCTGTAGCTGCCTGGCGGATTGGCGGCGATGGTTCCGACGGTGAGCGTCCCTCCCACCAATACCGTAGTCTGTTGCTGCCAGGGTACCGAAGTGACGAACGGGGATGCAGGCCAGGTGCCGTCGGTCTGTAATGTAAGCGTGCCTCCGTTACTCCCGGTGATAGTTGATGGAGGCCCTGAGAGCAGTGAGATGACTGTCCCGGGGTTTGCCCTCACGTAGAACATGGCAGGAGTATATATCATCCCCATGTTAAGGAGTATAACCGTACCGGTGGAGCTGCGTGTGCCTCCGTCGGGTGTTACCGTGACAGTACCTCCGGCAGCACCGGGGGTGAAGGCACCGAATGCCAGTGGCTGAGAGTTATTCACCGTGATGATCACCGGCCGTGGCGGTAGTGGCTGAGCAATGAGTTCCGTAAAGAATCCGCTCATCAGTAACAGGCCTCCGGCGATGACTGTCTTCATTAATGCACCTGATATATTTGCCCTTTTCATCCGTATGATGGTACCTGTATGAAATGTAAAATTCAGATCCTTATGTAAAGTTTTGCTCATGCGAGTTCTCTTTTATTTACCCTGTACCAGCTTTATGCTTCTCTGCACATTGCCAGTCGTATATGTAATGACGTATACCCCCTGCATCAACCTGATATTCAGATGATACTCACCGGGTTCATACACTGTTTCGGAGTAGACCTGCCTTCCTGACATATTATATAAAGAAACCGTACCCCTGTCGCCTTCAACAGATCCAATCCTGACTTTTACCATTCCTTCCGACATCCAGGCGTGGAAAAGATCATCAGCAACGGCAGGATCAGGAACAGATGTGGCATTCTTTACAAATGCCAGTGAAAACCTGCCGTGATATTCTCCCTGTTTCAGCTCGACCCGGTATTCACTGCTGCCGAGAAGATTTATGCTGGCACCGGTCACTGCATCACGGAAGAAGATGTTCTCACTGACAGGCAGATTCTCGGCGTCACGGATCCTGAAACTCACCTCACCGTCCCTGTAGATTGTGAGCCCCAGCGGAATGTATAACGCCGTATCGTTGCTGTAGGGCAGCGAATTGACCGACAGCTTCCTGTCAGGTGAGATCAGGGAGTAGAAATTTGCAATCATCATATCAGTATTGAGCAGCTTGAGTGCGTCATGGCTCCCATCAAAGCCGATGCCGGCTTCATTGTCAAAAGAGATGACCAGAGGGTCGGCAGAGGTCGCGTCATCGGTAAAGGCAGCCGTGGCCCTTACCATGGAGCGTGTGACGATGGCTGATGATTTGAGGAAAGGATGTGTCAGATCATTTATCCTTGCACTGTTTGTCACAGTCAGGGTGCCTGTCACCGGCCATGCGCCGTCAGAGACATGTACGAAGAACCCCTGCATTGATGGTATGATACCTGTCGCCAGTCCGTCACTGGATATTCCGTTGACATAGCTGCTGTAGCTCCCTCCGTACTGGTCAGTAGTGCTGGCCCTGAAGTAATAGACGGCGTCATCGATATCGCTCCTTGTCCACCCCGGTCCGTCCCAGTCAACCGGGGAGGGATACGGGTTGCCGACAAGGTTGAAACCCTCGGTATACGGTTGGTTGTGATTGTAAAGTGTAACAGAGAGCTCTCCGTTGCTGACAACGCCAGCAAGATCGACGGTCCCCGGATCGGAAACGTCTCCGAGATTCAGAGCATAGCCCTCCAGGGGGTTAAGGATGCTGCCGGCACCGACATAATCATCCCATCCTGAGTAGATGCTGTTTTCGTCAAACATGAAAAGGGGCGGGAACGATGCCCCGAGGTTCACCTCATCACCGAATTCGTCTACCGTTGCCGCGACGAACGGTGAGCTGAAGTATTTGTATCCAAAGCCTGATGGCAGATAACGCTGCATAATGACGTTACCCGTTATCTCGCCGGCACCGGATCCGTCAACCAGTGCTGTGGAAGAGGCATCCGACAGCAATGTCAGGTGTCCGCCGGATGAGAGTGTCCCGCTCTGGACCAGCACCACGCCGGTGACGCCCAGGTCATCGTTAAGCGTCACTCCTGCGGCGTTGTTTACTGTGAGGTTCTTCACCCTGTTGCCGCTGAAGAGTGCAGCTCCGGCATCCTGTGGTGCAGTGCCGGAAAACTCCACCGTACCGTTGGTGGCGTCGATGACACCTGCTCCCGCAACAGAGGCATTGAGGCGCAATGTACCCTCACTGACGGTCAGGGAGGCACCGGCTTCAACAATCAGGTCTGCCGCTTCGGCTGTTATGCCGCTGCTGACAACCGGTGGCGTGACAGCAGCAGGTATCAGGACACTCGTTATCGGCCACGGTACAAACCCGCAGGACCAGTTAGAAGGGTTATTCCATTCGGCATCCGCGGTGCCCGTCCATGTCTGGCCTCCGACAGTTACCTGCGCAGTTGCAGAGAGGCCACCGCAGACAGATGCATCGAGGGTGTTTGTCACTGTATATACTCCCGAGACACTGGCGGAGAGGTCAATTTCACCCGTGGAGCTGTTGGCAAATACCAGTCCCGGAGTTGAGGTGAAGGTACCTGCTATGCTTCCGGCGTCAAGCACCGGGGCCGGGTCCGGCTGGTTCTGACAGTAAGGAGAACCCGTATAGGCAAACGAGGCTGTAATGATAGCAATACCGATCGTTCGTGCCGGGCTGGTGCCGCAGGCGTTGGTTGCAGTGACGCTGAGGGTTCCTCCGGTGGCAGAGGCATCAAAGTCAATGGTAACGGAATTGCCGGTGCCGTTGATAGTCTCACCTGTGCCGCTGTAAGACCAGTTATAGGTCACACCTGAGACAAAAGGAACAGTGTATACATAACCTGTTCCGCCCTGGCAGACCTGTGTCTCAGAATCGGTAAAATCCCCGGGCTGAGAAGCAACAACCGGGAAAGAGATCACAACATCGTCGTATGATTCACAAGGGCCGTTGCTGATAGTCCACCTGAGGGTGTAGCTCACGCCCAGCACACCGTTGAACACGGTATTGTACTGAACGCTGTTATCAAATGATCCGCCGGCACCGCTGACAACAGTCCAGAGACCGGCATATGAACCCGGGTCATTGCCGTCGAGTGTGGTGGTGGAGAGGCCGCAGAGCGACTGATCTGAGCCAGCATCAGCAGTGGTGGGCAACTCATAAACGGTGACGGTGTTGGCATCAACCACCCCCGTATTTGCTCCGCCGTTGAACCTGAACCCGGTAAGACGATAGACGCCGGGAACAACAGCAGGAAGGGTGTAAGGCAGGGATGTGACCGTTATATCCGTCTGGGGCACCCCGTCAATGGTGTAGCTCAGGATATAGTTGAGGCTTATGGGTGAGAAAGAGATAAAGCTGACCGGGATGCCGCCGGAACCGCAGATAGGGTCAAACGACGAGAAGGAGGCCCTGGCAAGGGTGCCTGAGATGCTCGCCGTGGTGAAATCTGACGGGGTGGAGGTAACTGATACGCTGCCGGTTGTCTCTACTGTGCCGTTGTTATTGTCTCCCGAAGCAGTTGAGGCCAGCTCCCTCCACATACCGGTACTGTACCTTGCAACCCTCATGTCGGCAAGACCATTGACCGTAACCAGTGGCGTAAGATCACTCTGCGGGTCCCATCCTATTCTGACCCGTGCCGATGCCGGTACGGCAGAGGAGATGCTCCAGTATTCAAGCGTGTTTGTCACCTCCAGTGGCGGTGCAACAGAGGTTGCCGTATTGTTAGGCGTAAAGTATTCGGCAGTAAAGGCAGCCGTGGTTCCTGCAGTGGATACAAGAGTAAACCGGTGGCCCCTGATGGTTCCCCTGCCAAGCGGATAGAGGAAACTGTCACCGTTAAGAATATTTTTTGTGAGCGGGCCGCTTACCCATGAACCGGCGCTTCCGCCGAGAGGCACAACAGCCGATGATGAGGTGCTGAGCAGCGCAAGGCGGCCAGTCGGAGAGACACTCAGAACTCCGTTGGCAAGTAATAGCTTATTGGAAACCTCTATATCACTTCCATCATTAAGTGTCAGACCGGCAGGATTGTTTATCTCGAGGTTATGAAATCTGTTGCTGCCCGAGAAGTTGCCGGCTGCACCACCGAGGCTCTGAGCTGCTGAACCTGAAAATGAAACGGTGGCTGCGGGATAGGCACCGGTGCCGCTGTTGAAAGCCCCGGTGTTGTAACGTTCAAAAGTGCCAAGGATAGTGATCTTCCTGTTGTTTACGCTGTTATCCAGCAGCGGGCCATCTATCACAAGACTCCTGCAGACCGTAAGATCGGCATTGGGAAGGATCCTGGTTCCCGTGCCCGAAAAGACAAGATTGGGAACAGATGTATAAACCCCCGACACAATCGTATAGGTGCCGCTTCCGCCATATTCTATTGTACCCTCCCCCGAGCAGTCTGTGAATTCAGTAAATGAACCACCCGGAAGGTTACCTCCCTCGAGATATATTGTGCCGTCTCCGGTGACGTTTCCGAGGTTATGTCCGTACGTGGGAGAGACAAGCCTTAATTCATTATTGATAGTAGCATTCAGGACAGAGATGTAGTTAATGTCAGCCGTAACCACGTGATCAATGATAACATTGCAGCCGTTCGGACCGCCGGCAGGAGAGGGTGGTGATGCCCCTACGGGAGTCCATATGGACGGGTCAGACCAGTCACCGTCGCTGTTGGTTATATATTCAGCCACTTCGTCAGGTATCGCGCTGTCAGTGCCGGCAGTATAGTCGCCGTTAAGGTTATTGGTACCGGTGAAATAGAAGGTGGCGGTATGAGCTGATTCGTCAACGTGGTCCGTGGCTGCTCCGGGCAGGGCCTTATCCCATGTATTTCCCGGTATCACCAGCCTGGCTGCAACATACTGAGCCTCATCACCTGAAACATCGTCAGCCAGGTAACTGAACTGCAGGCTGGCATCAAAGCCCGATATACCGGCACTCTCTGTCTGCCAGTAATATCCCAGGGTATTTAGCGGATCGGATACACTGGGGTGACCCTCATTAACCGGATTTATCCTGACAGAGCCAACCGTTGCACTTGCATTTACAGTTAGCAGCGCCGGAGTATATTTCCCTGACACCCCTACCGGGAAGGTGAAGCTCTGTGAGCCTGCCGGGAAGTATTTCAGCACCCCCCTGCTGCTGGAGACACCGTCAGACCTTATCATCTTCGTTGCCCTGAAGCCTGTGCCGGAGATAAGACTGTTCTGGCTCAGTGTAAGCAGGTACTTGTTGATGTCAAGTATCCCCCGTTCAATGACGAGGTCATGTTGCAATATGATATCATTGCTGATGCGTGCCCCGGAGCCGTTGTCAAGGACAAGCCTCGCAAAGGAGCCGGTACCTGAGATGATCTGCTGTGTGGTGCCGCCAAGTCTCACCCCCCCGGTGACATTGTCATCAGTGTATGCACCGTTGTTGAGGAGGTCACCCATGACGGTAGCCAGCCCGGAGCCGAGCACCAGGTTGCCGGAGACAATATCCAAATCATTGTTGACAGTAAAACTGCCGCTTGTTGTAAGAGAGGTTAAGGCAGAGACCTCCAGATCGTAGAAATCGGTCACCGAAGATCCTGTCACGGACTGTACGCCACCATCAAAGATTGTCCGGTTGGTACCATAATACCAGCTCCCGTTGTTAACCATATTTCCTCTGATGGTTACATTCCTGTTGTTGGCGGAGAATGAGCTTCTGTCATTGCTGATTGTCAGGGAACCGTTAAGGACCAGCGGGCTGACCATCAGTGAAAGATCCGCATCCCTGTCTGTACCGGCAGTCTTGCCTCTCACCTCCAGGTTATTGAGAGCAATGTTCGCATCCAGGAGATACGCCTGTGCAACATCAATGACAGTGCCTGTGACAGGGGCCTGGGAAAAGACCACTGTTCCGCCGGTCACTGAGCCTGCAGCCGGTCGCAGGTATAGGTCACCGAAGGTGGTCCCGCTACCCCGTACCACAGTCAGGGTACCGCCTGACATGGTAAATTCACTGTTGTCATTCAGAACCTCAAGTTTGGCCTTTGCTGCATTGGCATTGTTGCCGTAGATGACCACATTGCCTCCGCTCTGCCTGTATTTAAGGGTACCGTTGGTAGATGCCGCCGGCCTTCGGACCTGTCCGTTGACAAAAAGGTTTCCGCTCTGCACCTCTATCAGCGAGGCACCGCTGCCCGAATATTCAATGTCAGCATTGTTGGCGCTGTTGCCGGAGGGTCCTATGTACACACTGCCGCCGCCGGAGAGAATACGGAGCCTGCCATTCAGGTACAGGGTCTCTGACGAGGCGCTGTTTGATATGTAAACGTCTGACGGTGTATCCAGGGTCAGTCCTGCCGTCGCAGGAATAGTGAAGTCTGTCGTGGTGGAAATGGTGAAGTTACCCGTCCGGTCATAGATAAGGGTACCGTTTACAAGTGTGAGCCAGTTATTTGCCGGCGTTGTAAGAGTGCCTCCTATATTCCATGTTATCGTGGTATCAGCAGAGCTGCCCTTGTCGATGGTGACATTGTTGAAAACAGTGACAGGCGTTGTGCTCAGGACGGGGTCATTGGTTACCACCGTGGATCTGTTGCCAGTGAATATGAGATCGCATCTGTTCGTGCCACTGATAAATCTGAGAAGGCTGGGAGTGCCGTAAAAGGCAGTACTGTTGTCACTGTTGTTGTATATGGACCCTCCCACTGACATGATGTTGTTTGTGGAACTGTTCCAGACATCTATGCCGGCACCGGGATAGACATACACATCGCCGGTGATGTTTATTCTCTGAAGTCTTGTGCCGTTATAGATAAATCCGAAGGATCCTCCCGAGACAACCAGGTCTCCTTCCACATTGACACTCTTTTCAACTATTGTTCCATATTCTCCGCTCCAGCTCATCGCTAGCCAGGCGTCAGCATCAGAGCCGTTGCAGATGAGATCTCCCCTGACGGTTACCTGTGACAGATTGGGAAGTATGATGTTGGAGCCCCTCAGCGGGGTGAGGATCACCGTTCCGTAGGTATCGGCGTTGGAGGGAAGGATATAGTATGTGCCTGATTGCGGGTTGATGGTATAGAACTCCGAGATTCCGTCTGTTACACTGAACTCGGAAAAATCTCCCGAGGGATAGACAAAAGACTCCGGGCTGTCGAACGCAGAGGGATCCCTGGTGGTTATCCGCATTTTGCCGTTACCGTTGGGGTGGCTCAGGACTGAGGCAAAGGTGCTGCCAGGGTTGTTCTGAATATCAAGAACGGAACCGGCTTCAATCTGCAGATTTGCACAGTTTACTACTGCCTTGTCTCTCTGGTAGTAGGTAGAGGAGGGGTTTCCGGTGCCGGTCGGAAGCGGGGGGGTCTCAGTGGCAAGCCATATTGAATCGTTATCCCCGATAATGACAATATCATTGGCACCGGGTTCCGATGAGGGAGGATCATCAACCGAATGCCCAGTTAGCGACCAGGTGGACAGAGAGCTCCAGAGGCCTGACTGCCGGCTGTAGTATATTCTTGGCGTACCGAAGCTTGCTGCACTGCCTGCTGTATAATCGGCATCCAGGAAGTTGGTGCTGTTGGTGGGTGCCGTCCAGTCCGATATGGTATTGGTCGTTGTGTTGACGTCTGAGGTCGTCCCCATATACCAGGAGTAAGCCACGCCGTCATAGAGTGCAGGAACGTAATCTGCCTCAATGCCTGCAACATCGGTGTTGCTGTAGCTAAAGGAGTGGGTGACGGAATAGAGTGGTATATCAGAAAAACCTGACGACTTGACCCGCCAGAAATATGATAGGCTCTGGCCGTTCAGCGTTGTCACCGGATGCTCGTAGTCGACGGGAATAACGGTAACGGAGCCGTATGTTGAAGGTGCGGATGTAAAGCCGATCGTGGCAGGTGTATATTTGCCGGCCACTCCCACAGGAAAGTCAAAGCTGCCGGTAGCAACCCAGCTCCTTGACACACCTCCGTCACCTGCATTTCCGGCAGACTGCACAAACCTTGCAACCCCGCTGTTGATTATGGTGGCTGTGGATGCAAGATGCAGGTTGAAAGTGCCTATATCAAGCAGGTTATCTGCGGAGAAGGTCAGTTCACCGCTGACGCTCATGCCGGCAAGAAGTGTTACCGGTGAGGGTGCTGTATTTGCCAGTTCAATATTGCCGAACAGGCCACCGCCATCTATCGTTTGAGCTGATGCGCCGTTCAACGTTAATCTGCCTGTGCCGGTGGCAATTCCGGAGTTAAAAACTGTTCCGGCAATATTTACTGTCTTACCTCCGTCATTGAGTGTTCCGGCAACCAGCCTGAAGGCTGAACTGATATTAAGCGTGTTCTGTGATCCGGCCAGTGTCAGCTCTGCCCCGGCAGGCTTGTTAACCGTAAAACTGGCGAGGGTAAGCGGTGAGGCATGATTCACGGTAAATAGCTGTGATCCTGAACCATTTAGCATGGTAATATTTGTACCGGAGGCATATGTTGTCCCTGCTTCAAGGGTAAAGTCGCCGCCGATTGCCAGGTTGTTGCTGTTGGCATTCAGTGCTCCCGATGTAAGGTTCAGGTCATTGAGAACGGTCACCGTGGTACTCATCCTGACAACCGATGTGCTGCTTGCCCTGTTGAGGGTCAGGTTGAACAGCGATGCCGTTGAATGAATTGAATGGTCCGTTGCATCTGTCCCGGTACCGGTCGTGGGAATCATCTCCAGCGTTCCTCCGGTGACATTTATGTTTGCCGCGGACGATTTCACGTCAAAGGCTTCAGCCACGCCAGTGGTGGTGACATCATATATGCGTATCGTACCGCCGGAGACCGTATAGATGTTGGTTGCATTTTCGAGATTAAAGGAACCGTAGCTGCCGTTGATACCGGAGGTGGCTCTTGATGTGTTCAGTGTGGCCGCAGAGACATCCGAGAGGTTGGCGACAGTGGTGTATGCAACCGGGGTTCTTTGAAAACGGCCCCTGAGGATGAACACTCCCCCTGACTGGCTGTATGAGGCCGAGCCTGTTGACGAGAGAAACTGCTTTGCATCAGCAACGCCATCGTTGATGACCACCTGTCCGGAGGCGGTTGATGATGTGATGATACCGCCGGATTCCTTTGTGGAAAGAAACCCGTTGTTGACCTGCAGCCTGCCAAAAACATAAAGGGCGCTGTTTGTACCTGTAGTGTTCACACCCATAGCAGCATTGCCTGAAGCTGACACACCGTAAGCTAAATTTACCTCTCTGTAATCGTCAGCGGTTGAAAGTATGACAACATCCACACCGTCAACAACCAGTGCTCCGCTGGCAGGGATATAGTAGTAAGAATTACCGGTAGAGCCTTCAGAAAGTGATGGTATGACAACGTTGCCCCTGAGGACCAGGGTTCCGGAATATATCCAGAGCGCCTTGCGCATCGTGGGATCTCCCGTCACCGCCTCGGCAGCCAGAGTGTTGGCACCGAAAAGCCGGAAATTGGTATATGACGAAGAGATGACTGTCAGGCTGTAAGTCTGGTCTGTTCCCTTGTTAATGACAAGATTATAGAAATCTGTTACACCGCTACAGTTCAGAGTGTTGTCTGCTGCTCCCTCAAAATATACCGAAGCGGCCCCCGATGTTGGACCGATAGTTGTCGGGGGAAAGGCGTCGTAAACCGGATGGTCAAGGTTTGTGAACCGGACGGTACCGCTATTGGTAAAATCTCCACGGATGATAACAGTATGGAAGTTAAGATAGTAATTCAGGAAGGGAGCGGTGCCCCCGGTGCCCCCGATTGCCGTATTGGTTACACCGTTACCTACCGTTATCGACCCACCGCTCTCAACAGTCACATTACCGTTTACTGTAAGGGTACGTCTGGAAGTGCCTGTATTGTCATTGATTCTGAATGTACCGCTCCTGACATGGAGGTTACCGTTGAGAGTAAGGTCATTCATCTGCGTGGCAACAGCCCCCGAGGTATTAATTGACAGGTTGTTATAGATTAACTGCGTTACCGGCAGAGTGAAACCGGATGAGTTGTAATATTCAACAGTACCTCCCCCGGTACTTACCAGGGTATTCGATGAAACAGACGGGAAATCAGCAGATGCCAGTTTGAGAGTACCCTCTCCCGCAAGAGAGGAGAGCCCTCCGGTGAACCGGTAGACCGACTGATCCAGAAATGCTCCTGCAGATAGTGTTACTGCAAGACCGGTCTCGGTGACATCCTGTGAAAGAGTGACGGTTCTGTCGGTAAGGATTACTACCATAGCACCTTCACCCGGCAACTGGTTGCCTATCTGTAATGTACCGCTGGGATCTGAGGTCCAGGTATCCGTAGCGTGCCAGTCGCCGCTCTTATATGAATAAAAAATATCATACTCAAGAACCCCGATTGCAAAATAGGGACCGGGGTTGAGCAGCGGAGGTGATATTATTGAGTTGGCACCGGGTACTCCTCCGACGGCAGAATAATCTCCGGAAGGAGCCGGGGCCGTGCAGACGGTTTTTGAAATGTTGAGTCCGCTTTCATAAAGTTCTACAGAAGCACCGGCAAAGTCTCCACCGTTGAGATTCAGCAACGACCAGTACCGTGGTTGGATTATACTGACAGTCACATTATCGGCAGTAAGGGCTCCTGTCGGGCTGACGGAGGCGGAGAGAACGGGACCGGTGGCACCGGTATTTACATCGATAAGATTTATGGCCTTGTAATTACCCCCCTCACCTATCGGAAACAGGTAGTTGTTTCCGGTGCCGGAAAGGTTTGCGGGCAGGGTTCTAATGAAGCTGCCGGATGTTACATTCACAAAAGAGGAAGAGGAACCGGTAACGGCTGCAGATGAGTTATTGGTTACGCTCACCGTGTTGCTGCCTGCATCCAGAATTCCATCTGTAAGAGTCAGTGTGCCCGATACAGTAACAGAAGATGTCAGTGTCACCCCTGCGGTATTGTCAATTGTCAGCGCATCAACAGTGGCAGGCAGACCACTGCCTGTTATCTGTGCCGTATTTCCGTCGTAGGTGTATCCTGCGCCCGTACTGTAGCTGCGGGTGCCGGTTACCTGTATGCTTCCCGTGGCACCTGACGACGAGATGCCCTCAGGATGTGCAGTGATAAGCCCGGCACCGGAGCTGAGGGTGAAGCTCCCGGAGCTGCCGTCGAGCACGCTGGTGCCCATGTCCAGCACGGAGCCGCCGTTGACGGTGAACCGGATGTCGCTTGCGATGGTGCCGCCGGTTTTGGTGAACGTCTGTATTCCGCTGCCGGTAAAATTGACCTCCCCGTAACTGGCGTTTTCCGTCATACTACCCCCGGTCATGACAAGGTTGCCGCCAAGTTGGATACTGAGCTCTCTGTTGTTGTTTTCAGAGAAACTCAAGGTTCCTCCGGAGATAGTGAGATCACCTGAAACATTGAGAGTCCGGTCAGAATTATCCGGATAAAGGAGCTGCAGGATGTCCAGGGAGCCGATGGGGTTTCCCGGATTAACATTCAGCCTTACATTATGCTGTACGGTTACGGTTCCTGCTCCGGCCGACTGCCCCGGGTAATCAGATGCAAGAATCCAGCTGCTGCCGTCATAAACCTGCCAGGTTGTGTTTTCGTTCCAGTTGTCGTTCCTCCGACTACGGTAATCCCCTGCCGTCTGCCCATACCCCTCAATACAAAATCCCGAGAGCACCAGAAAAAATGCCAAAAACCTCGGGATTTTGCTGATATGGGCTATGGCATTATTCATTAACGATTTATTATCAGCTCTGCTTCAGCGTATTTTTCTGGTCTGACATCGGAGGGGGCAGAGAAGGTAACCCGTAGTCTGCCTTTGTTGAAGTCAACGTCAGGAGGATTCTGAAGATTGAATTCGAATTTTCTTACACTGTTAGGGGTATAAACCGCCAGTCCGTTGGCAATACCCACACGGGTTGTCGCACCTCCGGGTGCAATATGGTCAACGGTTATATCGCCGTAGACAGAATACTCTCCTGCACGGTTGAATTTAAAGGCAACCCTGGGAATAGTGTCATTGACAAAATTCAGGGCCAGATCAGAGAGGGAGACGTTTATCGATGGTTCTCCCACCCTTATTATGACCGGGATGGTTATCCCGAAGACAGGAACCAGCTTGATGGAAATGGTCGAAGGATCCTGTTGTACCTGCGGTTCTTCACCGAGGGGCTTCTCTTTTGGCACAGCCCTGAAATAGATATGCGACCTGTATTCTCCCGGCAGCAGCTCCCGGGTACGTACCGTCTGAATCTTTACCGTCTGCACCTCATCAGGACTGAGGGTCACTGACCGCGGAAAGAACCGCAGCCAGGGACTTGCGAACTGCTGACCTTCGTCAGGTTCTGTAATGGTTTCAAAGGCTCCCTCTTCGGTCATCCTGATTTGCACGAATGAGATGTTGTAGGTGGCCGTGTCTTTTCCTATATTGGCCAGGCTCAGGTCCACCGACCTCTGCCGTGCGTCAAGAACCACGCGTCTGGGTGTGACGAGAAGGTCACCCTGGGCACTCGCAATAAATGGAAAAAAGACCTGAAGTAGGATCAGGCCTGCCGTAAAAAGCCGCATAGATAGCTTTGTCATTATTTCAGGTTTTATAGTTTCTTTCCGCGATCAGTTGAACTCGAAGGTTATGTTATAGGTGCCGGTATAGACACCTACGGGATTATCATTCAGGGTACCCACGTTGAGTGTTGCCCCCACATATACTACCTGAGATCCGTTTTCCAGCATTCCGGCTCCCGGTTCTGCCTCCGGCACCGACCGCCACTCTTCCACAGTCATGGTTCTGGCCGATCCCAGGTGAGTTATGGTTACCGGATCCGAGGGCAGGCTTACTGTAAAAGCCACCCCCGGATCTCCGGTGACATAGAAGCTCGCAGCACTGCGTGTACCGCTGCCGGGCCATACGCTTCCCATAACCGAGATAGAGCTCCCGGGTGTGAGTATCAGCTTACCGCCCTGTGGCCCCGGTGAAAACCTGCCGAAACTGAGCTGCGTGGTCTCTATGGCAGTCAGCGTGGAGATCACCTCGGCAGTTATGTGTCCTGTCACCGTGGAAGAAGCCGCAGGCTGGGCTTCCGCCGCAAAGGCAAAAACCAGATATAAAGTAACGAGGCTTATGGATCTTATCCCGAGCCTTTTCATCTATGTCCGTTTCGGGCAGTAAGGAGTTCCTAGTTGTAGTTGATGGTCACGGGAAAGTTTGCCGATGTATAAACCCCGGCTGCCTGTGCAGCACCGACCGTCAGTGTTGCACCTACGGTAAACGCCGCAGCTCCTGTGCCGTCCAATGCCGGAGCACCGCCTGCGTTGTGAACAAAATCGTTTGCTGCCATTGAATTGGCTCCGTTTACAAGAGTGACGTCGCCGTTGGCAGGAAGAGTAATGGTATAAGCCCGGCTGGCCTCACCCGATACTGTAAATGATGCCGCAACACCAGCAGCAGGAGGAACAAGAGCCGGACCGACAGCAGTCCTGGAGTTGTCAGTACCGAGAACTACAGTACCTGCTGTTCCGGTAACAGCAATGGTACCAAAATCCATGTCGCTCACCTTGGTCAGTGCAAGCGGACCTATAATGGTAGCCGTGGCTGTCGTCTGCTCAGTATCACTTGACTGTGCAAAGGTGCCTGCTGTAAACGCGATCATGATTACTGAAAACAAAAGAATCTTTTTCATTTTTGACAATTTTGAGAGTTTGTTAATTACTATTCGCTATGATTAATTTATTTTTGACTAAACTAAAAATATAAGGATATTATTGTCCGATAATTGAAGCTTTCTCAAAAAAATATTGTTCTCTTTCCCTTTGTCCAGTTAAACATGAAACCTTCCGCAAGAGTTTCAATGTTTTTATGAAACGTAAAAATAAACGGACAAACAGGGTTATTTATTTAGACGAACGTTAAATAATTAACATCTTAATGTACTTTTCAACATTATCAGAAGCTGCTGCTGCCATCCCAGCAGTGTGTGCATAGCTTCTCCCGCGGCAGTCCGATAGCCTGCACCAGGTCGTCAAGACGCTGGAACATAAGGGTATCCATCCCCAGGGTGGATGCTATCTCTTTGACCATCAAGGCATATTTTTCCGAATCGGGGTCCAGGTACTCTTCAATATTCCGCTCCTCCCCTTCCAGTTTTACTATCGCCTTCCTGGCTGCCAGCTCAAGTGTTGAGCGCGACTGTGAGAAGTTGAGGAAGGGACAGGGATAGAGCAGCGGAGGGCAGGCTATCCTCATATGCAGCTCGCTGGCGCCTGCTTCCCGCAGATCCTTGGTGTTGTCCCTGAGCTGTGTTCCCCTGACAATACTGTCGTCAAGAAATACTATCTTCTTCTCCTTTGTCAGCTTCTTGTTGGGTATCAGCTTCATCCTGGCCACAAGATCACGCTGTATCTGCCGCTGCGGCATGAAGCTCCTTGGCCAGGTGGGTGTGTATTTTGAAAAAGAACTCATGTACGGAACAGACTTCTCGTTGACATACCCGAGAGCATGTCCAATACCGGAGTCGGGAACACCGCAGACAAAATCAGCCTTCACCGGATCACGCCTGGCCAGCGCAGCGCCGCACCTGTATCTTACCTCCTCGACATTTCTGTCTTCATATTCGGAGGTCGGAAAACCATAATAGACCCAGAGGAATGCACATATCTGCATCCTTTTTCCGGGTGCCTTCAGCCGTGTGAAACCGTTGGAGCGCAGATGTACTATCTCTCCGGGGCCGAGGAAATATTCAGTCTCGAAGCCTGTATTGGGAAAGGAGCATGTCTCGGAAGCAACGGCACGCGCCCCCTCCTTCCTGCCGATGACCACCGGTGTACGGCCCAGCCTGTCGCGGGCAGCAATGATACCATCCTTGGTGAGCACCAGCAAGGAACATGAACCCTTGATTTTTTCAAACACCTGGGTAATACCCTCAACAAAGGAATCTCCCTCGCAGATGATATTTGCAACCATCTCGGTGGGATTGATGTTGCCCATGAAGTTCTCGGTGAAATGCTTTTTCCTGGCCAGGAAATAATCAGCAAGCTCGCTGATATTTACTATCCTTGATACGGTGACCAGAGCAAACGGCCCGAGATGCGAGTTGAACAGTATGGGCTGCGGATCGGTGTCGCTGATCACTCCCATGCCGCTGTTACCCCCGAAATCCTTAAGTTCTGTTTCGAATTTATTCCGGAAATATTCATTCTCCAGGTTATGAATACTCCTGCGAAATCCAGCACCGGAATCATAAAATACCATCCCGGCACGCTTGGTACCCAGATGTGAATGATAATCAGTGCCGTAAAACACATCATCAACGCAGTCCCTGTCGGATACAGAACCGTAAAATCCACTCATAAAGCCATGTTTTTTAAGGCTGATAAGGCCCGACTAAGATAATCAAACAGCAGAAAAACGCATTGTTCTGTAATAATTAGTAATTTTGCACCGGACAAAATAATATACAAATGGAAAATCACGAAAAATATCAGGCTGAACACATTGAGCACAAGAAGGGTGCTCCGGTTGTCATGATAGTGTCTACGATAATCCTGACACTCGGTTTGATTGCACTTGTAGTTCTTTACTACAACCAGAAGAGCAAGATGGTTGAGATGGAGCAGGTGCTGACAGAAGAGAAAGACTCTCTGGCCAATGAGCTCCGCATGATGATGTACGGATACGACACCCTGAAGACAAGCAATGACACTCTCAATGCAGAGCTGCAGCGTGAGCGCACCAGGATCCAGAAGCTTCTCGAAGTCAGCGCCTCGAATGCACAGCTGATAAGAAAATACAAGGCCGAGATCAGCACCATGCGTGAGATCATGAAAAGCTATATAGTACAGATAGACTCTCTGAACACGCGGAATCAGCTGCTGACCGCTGAAAATGTGGAGATCCGGGAGCAGATGACAGCGGTGCAGGAGAGCAATGTCGAACTGGAAAAGACCAGGGAAGAACTTTCCTCCAAGGTGAGCGTCGCCTCCGTTATCCAGGCCAAGGATATTGTTGCCATGGCGCTGAACAAAAAACGGAAGGAGACTGACGAGATCAGGAACCTTGACAAGGTTAGGGTATGCTTCACTCTCAGGGAAAACCCGATTGCTGAAGCAGGCAACAAGATTGTCTATCTCAGGGTAGTACGTCCCGATCAGCTCGTGATCACCACCTCGCCCGACAATCTCTTTGAGGTTAACGGTGAGCAGCTAATATTCTCTGCCAACAGGGCGGTGGATTATGCGAACACGGATATTGAGATGTGCATCTTCCTTGACAACACCGGTGATTTCATTCCGGGAACCTACAGTGTTGAGCTCTATCTCGACGGTCTGAAGATCGGCATTGGAGAACTGATGCTTAAAGGCAGGGGCTGATCACAGCTCCGTCAGTAGTTCCGCAATAATATTGTCAGAGATCATCCTGCCCTGATCAGTCAGGGTCAGGGTGTCTCTTTCCCTCTTCATCAGCCCGTAACGGATATACTTTCCGGACATGTTGACAAGATAGTCATGAAGCTCCTTGTCATAACTGCTTTCGACATGTGTGAGATCGATGCCCCATACCGTTCGAAGCGCGGTCATGATATACTCATTGAAGAGAGTCAGCCTGTCGAGCTCCTCGCGTTCAAAAGAGAGTTTCCCTTCATTTACGGATCTGATATACTCCTTAACGTCTGATACATTCCACTGCCTCGATTTCCTGTCAAACGAATGTGCAGAGGGACCCAGGCCTATATATGGCACCTGCTTCCAGTAGGCAGAATTGTGTTTTGAGATGTATCCTTCCAGTGCAAAATTGGATATCTCATAGTGCAGAAACCCCTTCTCTTTCAGCAGGCTGATCAACAGCATAAACATCGAACTGCTGATCTCCTCGTC
The DNA here is from genome assembly GCA_937871625.1 of uncultured Bacteroidales bacterium. Taxonomy (GTDB): domain Bacteria; phylum Bacteroidota; class Bacteroidia; order Bacteroidales; family VadinHA17; genus SR-FBR-E99. The sequence continues at coordinate 18,546 of CALMRD010000085.1, forward strand.
TGTCTCCGTAAGCTTACCCTTCTCCTTCAGTCGGTAGAGGGGTGTCCCCTTCTCTATAGTAAGATGATAGGCAGAGATATGTGTAACTGGAAAGGTCAGCGTCTTCTCAATATCCTCCCTCAGACCGGCCGTTGTCATTCCGGGAATACCATAAATAATGTCTGCTGACACATTTTTTATTCCTTCCCTGAACACTCTCTCCAGTGCTTCGGCTGATTGCCGGGCTGTGTGCCTCCTGCCCAGGTATTTAAGCCTGCCGTCATCCCACGACTGCACCCCGACACTTATCCTGTTGACGCCAAGGGCTGCCAGTGAGCTGACATATCCTGCCCTGATATCATCGGGGTTTACCTCGACTGTTATCTCAGGGTCAGGGTCAACCCTGAAGTTACTCCTCACTGCAGCAATAATTTTTTCTGCCTGCACCACGCTGAGCAGCGAAGGGGTACCGCCACCCAGGTATACAGTATCAACCGTCTCATTGTAAAGATAACCCGACCTCAATGCAGCTTCCCGGGTGATTGCCTCAACGAGGGCATCCGTCTCGCTGCAGTCGGTGACACTGTAGAAATCGCAATAGCTGCAGAAACTCTTGCAGAAGGGTATGTGGATATAGACGCCGGCCATGATAAATATATCCTCTAAAAATACAAAAGATTCAACATTAGTTTGCTATTTTCGCAATCTCATCAGCGATACATGCTATATCTTATTATAAAACAATATTATAAGAGCATCATCATTGGGTTGCTGATAACATGGCTCAGTCTCTCCGGCAGCAAGTCGATGGTTCCCGGACGGATGCTTGACATTCCCTATATAGACAAGATGGGCCATTTTGCGATGTATGCCTTTTTTTCAGCCGTACTGCTTCTCGATTCCTGCAGATGGCAGCTGAACCGCAGGTTCAACTACCCTCTCCTGCTGATTCCTCTTCTCTTCGGTGCCATCATGGAGATCATGCAGATGACGCTGACCACTTCACGTAAGGCTGAGATTGTTGACCTGATTGCAAACATCGGAGGTGTCCTCTCCGGTCTCCTGCTGGCATATCTGACCAGGATAGTTCTGGCAAGGTTCAGAGCCTGATCGCAGGGTATTTTTTCAGCTGCAGGGCACAGGCCTCAATGCTCTTTGAGCTGAAGAACTGTTCCAGGCGTACCTTCTCTTTCCTGAGATCGTTGTGAAGAATGCAGACTCCCCTGTCGGGCACCTCAAAGTTGCATTTCTCTCCTGTGATGTAACAGCTGTCAAAGAAATCCCTTCCGTCAATCGCATCTATGATATCCATCATTGACAGTTCAGCCGCCGGTACCAACAGGGTAAATCCACCATGCGGGCCTTTCGATGAATGCAGTATCTTTTTCTTTGACAGTATCTGGAGGATCTTGGCGAGATAGGGCTGCGGTATATTCAGATTTTCTGCAATCTCCCTGAGGCCGGTATGATTCTTCTGTTCAGGCTTCGCTGCAATGAAGATCACCGCCCTGATGCCGTATTTGCATGTTGCTGAAAGCATCTAGCTTTCTGTTAAAGGTATCTTTTCAATCCTTCTCCTGTGCCGGCCTTCTTCAAAATCGGTCGTAAGAAAAGTCCTGACGATCAATATCGCCTCTGCCTCCTTCAGGAACCGGCCCGGCAGTGAACAGATGTTTGCATTGTTGTGGGATCTTGCAAGCTTGCTTATCTCCTCGCTCCAGCATACTGCCGATCTGATTTTCTGATGTTTGTTGGTAGCCATGTTAATGCCGTTGCCCGAACCGCATATTGTTATGCCGAAGTTGAAGTCGCCACTCTCCACCGCCTCAGCCAGGGGATGCGCAAAATCAGGATAATCCACGCTGTCTTCAGAAAAACAACCTATATCCTTTACTTCATACCTGTTTGAAATGAGCCACGAGACGAGCTTCTCCTTAAGCCTGAAACCGGCATGATCTGAGGCAATTATGATTTTTTCCAAAACGCTCTTATATTTTTATACAAATATAGTCCTGTAATCAATACCAGAAAAGAAAACATGTCTGCTTTAATATGTTAATAACATGTAACCACCGGTTTAATTGTTTGTTCATTTATTTCCCTGTCCATGCCGGTTTTTAACACATGTATTTTTTTTCTCTTTTCAAAAACAATTTCTTATCCCTTAGCGGTAATATTTCAACTGCTCCTCAACAGCATGAAGGTGATCTTTTATTAACTTTCACTGTAAACAAAGGAGCCGTAACAACTGTTGATTAATAGGCTAATTCTCTCTTTTTCAAATAAGGTATGCTTTTTGCTGTGTTTAAAAGCTGTTATTAATCTTTTAACTACCATTTTTGCAAAAAGAATCGTAAAATTGTTTAAACAGAATTAACAGCATATAATAACCATCATATATAAAATCATTAAAACTATAATATAAAAAATGGTTGTTAATAAAGATATCGTAACCAGTATCCAGGAGCTCAAGAAGGAGAAAAATGCGGTTATTCTGGCACATTACTACCAGACATCTGACATACAGGATATAGCTGATTTCATAGGTGACAGCCTGGCGCTTTCACAGGAGGCTGCAGAGACTGAGGCTGAGATGATAGTCTTTGCCGGGGTGAAATTCATGGCAGAGACAGCTAAGATACTCTCTCCTGAAAAGAAAGTCATCATTCCGGATATGATGGCAGGATGCTCATTGGCTGATTCATGCAAAAGGGAGGATTTTGAAAAGTTCATAAAGGACAATCCGGGACGAACGGTAATTACCTACGTCAACACCACAGCTGACATAAAGGCCGTAAGTGATATTGCATGCACATCCTCCAATGCCAGGCAGATAATAGAGTCACTGCCTGAGAATGAGAAGATAATATTCGGTCCCGACCGAAACCTTGGAAACTATATAAAGAGCCTGACGGGAAGGGATATCCTTGTATGGGACGGTGCGTGTCATGTTCATGAGGAGTTTTCCCTGGAGGCCATCCTGAAACTGAGACGTGAATATGGTGATGCAAAAATTATAGCCCATCCGGAGTGTGAGTTACCGGTAAGACTTGTGGCAGATTATATAGGTTCAACATCAGGGTTACTCTCCTTTGTGAAGAAGGATCCAGGAGAGACTTATATTGTAGCGACGGAACCGGGAATCATATACCAGATGAAAAAGGCAAGGCCGGAAAAGAATTTTATTCCTGCCCCGCCGAAAGATTCAACCTGCGGATGCAGTGAATGCAATTTCATGAAGCTCATAACTCTTGAAAAGATATATAAATCACTTAAATTTGAGGAACCGGAAATAACCATTGACCCGCTGATAGCTGAACAGGCATTGATACCAATAAAGAGAATGCTTGAGATATCGGCAAAACTGGGCTTATAATATGAAGAGACTTTTTCTGACCCTGCTGGTTTTTATTCCTTTTGCCCTGACTGCTCAGCAAAACAGGGAGCTGAAGGACGGCTATCAGCAGTTCAGGTATCCTAACGGAAATATCTCCAGCGAGGGTTACATCCGGAACGGCAAGCCGGACGGATACTGGAAAAGTTATTATGTCACCGGGGTGTTAAAGTCCGAAGGTAAAAGAACCAGCTTTCTCCTTGACAGTATGTGGATCTTCTACGACCAGGCTGGTGACACAACAGAAAAGATCAGTTATCTGCTGGGAAAGAGAAACGGGTATTACCTCAGATACCAAAAAGACCCTGTTTACGGACTCTATGTACATACTTCTGAACTGTACGCCGGCGACAAAAAGGAGGGTGTGGCACGTATCTTCTATCCTGACGGAAAGACCAGGCAGACGATACCCTATATCAACGGAAGGAAAGACGGGCTGTCGCGTGAGTATGACCGGGAGGGAAAAATAATTACCCTGCTGGAGTATAACAACGACTTTCTCATCAGCCGCGAGCGAATAAACCAGACTGACGCAGCAGGACAAAAACAGGGAGAATGGCTTGAATTCTACCCGGGCGGAGCTATCAAAACCGAAAGGAACTATCGTAATGACCTGCTTCATGGCTATTACAAGGAGTATGACGAGAGGGGAAGACTGCTGGTCACACTGCTCTATGACAACGGAAAGGTCACCGGCACGGAGATTGACAACGGAGCCGAGATCGATATAGAGAACCGGTATGACGAAGCGGGAAAGCTGATCTATTCGGGTCCGTTCAAGGAGGGCATACCGGTGGGGATACACCGTGAGTACAACAGCGACGGAACGGTCAGGATTGCAAAAATATACAATGATAACGGTGTGCTGATATCTGAAGGAATCGTTGATGATGAGGGCAACAGGAACGGTCCGTGGAAGGATTTTTCCGCAGACGGAACAATGATAGCGGAAGGTGCATATGTCAACAGCAGGCGTACGGGAATCTGGAAATTCTATAATGCTTCAGGAAGGCTTGAGCAGGCGGGATCCTACAATAACGGGCGCATTGACGGAACATGGCGCTGGTATTATCCTGAGGGAGAGCTGCTGAGGGAGGAAGATTACTACCAGGGCAGAAGGGACGGTCAGTATACCGAGTACACACGCACTGGAGAGATAATAGCACAGGGCGCTTACGCTGACGGTGAGAGAAATGGCGAATGGATATTCAGGACAGGCGACAACAGAGAGGAGGGTAACTATCTTCTGGGACTGCGTGACGGTGAGTGGACAGCATATTATCCAAATGAAAAACTGAGGTTTCGCGGAGAGTACAGGCAGGGTAATCCTGTCGGTCACCATACGGTGTGGTATGACAATGGCAGGATCAGAGAGGACCGCTATTACAGGAACGGCCTCAGAACACGCACATGGAAAAAGTACAGCGAGGAGGGCGATGTCATTCTCTCGGTCACCTATCGTGATGATGTGGAGACAAGTATCAACGGAGTGGCTGTTAATCTTCCCGAGAGCAGCGTCAGGCGCATTAAATAGCTGCGGACAATGAGCGAACAGTTCAACCTGAGAAAAGAGATAACCCTTGCCGGCGATGCCGAACTGGAGAAACAGCTGCGGCCTCTTACCTTCACCGACTTCCGTGGACAGCCGCGTATCACCGATAACCTTAATGTCTTTGTCACCGCAGCACTGCAACGCGGGGAGGCTCTTGACCATGTGCTTCTGCACGGGCCTCCCGGACTCGGAAAAACAACACTGGCCAGCATCATCTCCAATGAACTGAAGGTAAAGCTAAGAGTTACATCAGGACCGGTGCTTGACAAGCCCGGAGATCTGGCCGGACTGCTCACCAGCCTTGACGATGGGGATGTCCTCTTCATAGATGAGATACACCGTCTCAGCCCGGTGGTTGAAGAGTACCTCTACTCGGCTATGGAGGACTACCAGATTGATATCATGATTGATAAAGGTCCGGGTGCCCGCTCCGTACAGCTGAAACTAAATCCCTTTACACTGATCGGAGCCACCACCCGCTCGGGACTGCTTACAAGTCCGCTAAGGGCCCGCTTCGGCATCAAGTTCCACCTGGAATATTATGATACACCCATACTGCAGGGGATAGTGAAAAGGTCAGCAGGAATACTCAACATAATCATAGATGACATCGCTGCCATGGAGATCGCCTCTCGCAGCCGGGGCACGCCAAGGATAGCCAATTCACTCCTGAGGAGGGTACGTGATTTTGCACAGGTGAAGGGTACCGGTGCCATTGACCTGGAGATAACGCGCTACGGCCTCGAGGCCCTGAATATTGACAGGCACGGACTTGACGAGATGGATAACCGCATTCTTAGAACCATAATTGAGAAGTTCAAAGGCGGACCGGTGGGACTGAATAACGTTGCCACGGCTGTGGGCGAAGAGAGCGGAACCATTGAAGAGGTCTATGAGCCTTTTCTTATCAAGGAGGGCTACATTAAAAGGACGCCCCGCGGACGTGAGGCAACGGAGAGTGCCTACAAGCATCTGGGCCTGGTGCCAGGGAGTGACGGAAGACTGTTCTGAATGGGCATGTGCCTGAAAATAAGTTAATTACCTATTCAGGCCGGCAGGACCCGGTAAACTAAGAACTGACCTTTTCGAGACCCTTCAGGTCAATGATCTTTATTTTCCTGCCGCTTAGCTCTATCAGCCTGTCGCTCTTGAATTCGGAAAGGAGACGTATTACTGATTCGGTGGCTGTGCCGACGATGTTTGCCAGCTCCTCACGTGTCAGTGATATACGGAGGAATTTCTGCTCGTCGAGGCCAAAATCATCCACCAGGTTTACTAAAACCTCTGCAACTCTCTCCCTCACCGTCTTCTGGGCTATGTCAGTAATATATGAGTTGGCTTCTGCCAGCTCGTGACAGGTTAGCTTGACCACTTCAAAGGCAAAAGCCGGATTAGTTTTCACAAACTGTATCAGCAGCTCCGAGGGTATAAAGCATACCTGGCTGTCTTCGATTACCTTGGCCGAGGTGCACGCCGGCTCATTGCTCAATACTGACCGGTAGGCAATGATCTCACCGCGACGGGCAAAACGGATTATCTGTTCCTTACCGTCTACGCCTGTCTTGAAAACCTTGATGATGCCCGCGTTGATGCAGAAAAAACCGCTTATACGGTTGCCTTCGTGATAAAGGATATCACCCCTTTTGTAGCGCCTGAAATCCTTCTCAAAGTTCAGCCTGTCAGTTTCATCCCGGGTCAGAAACCGAAAGACGGAGTTTGTTTCAAATGCGCATTTTTCACAGAATGCCATGGATAAGTCATACTGTTTCATAACTCAGGGGTTAAGGTGACAAAGGTGAGTATTATTAATTAAAATCATAAAATTTCAGAACGGAACTGATTAAGAAACCTGATGTCGTTTTCAAAGTAGAGGCGGAGATCATTGACGCCGTATTTAAGCATGGCGGCTCGTTCAATGCCCATACCGAAAGCATAGCCTGTATATTTCACCGGGTCGATGCCGCATGCTTCAAGGACATTGGGATCAACCATACCGCAGCCAAGCAGCTCGAGCCAGCCGGTACCCTTGCATACTGCACATCCCCTGCCTCCGCACAGATTGCAGTTTATATCCATCTCTGCCGAAGGTTCGGTGAATGGAAAGAATGATGGCCTGAGACGTATTTTTACATCCTTGCCAAACAGCTCCACGGCAAAGTAGAAAAGTGTCTGCCTGAGATCTGCAAAAGAGACGTTCTCTGCAACATATAGTCCTTCAACCTGGTGGAAGATGCAGTGTGCACGGGCTGAGACAGCCTCGTTGCGAAAGACCCGGCCGGGAGAGATGGTCCTGATGGGAGGCTGCTCTCTCTCCATCACACGTACCTGCACGGAGGAGGTGTGGGTACGCAGCAGAACATCATCGGGATGAGACTCCACCCCGGAACTCTTCCTTATAAAAAATGTATCCTGCATGTCACGCGCCGGATGATCACTGGCAAAGTTGAGCATGGTGAAGACATGGTTGTCATCCTCTATCTCCGGCCCCTCCGAAACAGTGAATCCTATGCGGCTGAATATGTCAATTATCTGGTTGCGGACAATGGAAATGGGATGACGTGTACCCGCTCTTAAGGGCCAGGCTGGCCGGGTAAGGTCCGTTTCAGAAGTCACGGTCTCGGCAGCGGAGATCCGGTCTTTTTGCTCATTGTATTTGTCAATAGCAAGCTGCTTCAACTCATTCAGCAGCCTGCCGGTCTCCCTCTTCTCTTCAGGAGGCACATTTCTGAACCCCTCAAAAAGCACAGATATGCTTCCCTTCTTGCTCAGGTAGGCTATCCTGAACTGCTCCAGCAGATCAGCACCTGTAATCTGAAAATCTTCAACCTCTTTTCTTAGTTCTGCAATCCTGCCAGTCATCTCCGAAACAAATCTTACCTGATTATCTTCACATTTATTATCCTGATATCATTTACCGGCCTGTCGGTCATGTCAGTAGCTGTGGCGGCAATGGCATCAACCACATCCATCCCTTCCAGAACCTCACCGAAGACGGTATATGCACCGTCAAGGAAGGGTGTCCCACCCTCGGTTTTGTAAACATTGATATGCTCTTCCGGCATACTATAGGGGCCCTCCTCCTCCATCGCCTCATAGGCCCTGACGATGGCATTCTGCTGAATGATGTCCTCAGAAACGGCAGTGTCAGCCTGCAGGGCTTCGCGGCGCAGCTCACTCAGTGCTCTGTTATACAGATACTGCCGGCGGTTGTACTCGATGCGCTGGATGGTGTTGGCCAGCTCCTCATTGTTGTAAACCTTTCCCTGTACAATGTAGAACTGCGTTCCGGATGAGTTACGGTCAGGATTCACATCATCGCCCATGCGGGCGGCCGCTACGGCTCCTCTTTTGTGAAAGAGGGAATCGTTGATCTCCGCCGGGATGGTGTAATCATCATCCAGAATGGCAGTATCCTGTTTTGTGGAACCGTCACCCGTCTGTATCATGAAATCTTTTATCACCCGGTGGAAAGTGACACCGTCATAAAAGCCGCTCTCTGCAAGCTTTATGAAATTATCACGATGCAGGGGGGTGAGGTCAGACAGGGAGATAAGTATGTCTCCTTCGGTAGTTCTGATCTCGGCGCGGACGCCGGATCCGCTGCCTGATGTGCAGCCGGCCAGCAGCACTGCGGCTGCAAGCGGTAACAAGATGCGTAAGGAACTCCTCATTTTCTTATTATTTACGAAGCACAAAGATATATATTTGCAGTAAGAGTTAAGCATGAACGATATACGCAAGCTTGCAGGGCAGACTGTCATTTACGGTTTCGGTACCGTTGTGCCGCGATTTTTGAACTACGCCCTGCTGACGCCGTTTTATACCCGCATCCTGGGACTTGAACAGTACGGTGTTGTCACCGAGCTGTACGCATGGATGGTTCTTGCGCTGGTCATCCTTACCTACGGGATGGAGACGACCTATTTCAGGTTTGCGGGTAAAAAGGCACCGGCAGGAGAGGTCTACGGCACGGCGATGATCAGTCTCTTTACAACCTCAGTATTCTTCCTGCTGGCGATATCTCTCTTCCTGGCACCTGTTTCAGGTTTTCTCGGCTATGAACAGCATCCGGAGTATATACGGATGTTTGCCTGGATAGTGGCAATCGATGCCTTCTCCGCAATTCCCTTTGCATGGCTCCGGAACAACAACAGGCCGATGCTCTTCAGTGCATTGAAGATCATCAATGTACTGGTGACAATGGTAATAGCCTTTTTCTTCCTATGGTTCGCTCCTGCTATGGCGGAAAAGGGAAGCTCCTGGATCTACAAAATCTGGAACCCTGAGTTCCAGGTAGGTTATGTCTTTGTTGCAAACCTCGCTGGATCTGCAATTACGTTGATATGCCTGGTTCCATTCATTTTCAGGATAAAGCCTGTATTTGACAGGAAGCTGCTGGGCAGAATGCTTGCCTACAGCTGGCCCTTGCTGATCGGAGGTATGGCCGGCTCGCTAAACGAAGTTCTTGACAAGATCCTGCTTCGCAGGCTTATAGGCGGCCCTGAAGGTCTTGCCACCGTAGGACTATACGGTGCGGGATACAAGGTCGGAGTGCTGATGTCACTCTTCATACAGATGTATCGTTTTGCAGCGGAACCCTTCTTCTTTGAGAAGGCCGGAAGCAAGGATGCGAAGGAGACCTATGCCGTCACGATGAAGTATTTTGTGGTCACGGCACTGATACTCTTCCTGGGAATTAATCTGTATCCGGAAGTGGTACAGGTACTTATCGGAGAGGACTTCCGCGAGTCGCTGATTGTGGTGCCGATTATAAGCATGGGGTACCTCCTGCTGGGAATCTTTATTAACCAGAGTATCTGGTACAAGGTTGATGACAAGACAATTTACGGAGCATGGATAACCTTTGTGGGAGTTGCCGTTACAGTGGCTGTTAACGTCATTTTCGTGCCCGTCTTTGGTTATATTGCTGCGGCCTGGGCCCACGTCGCCTGTTATCTTTCAATGGTTATAGTTTCATATTTTGTAGGACTGAAATATTATCCGATAAAATATGAAATAGGCAGGATAATCCTGTACATAATGCTTGCGGTGGCGCTGCTGTTTGTTTCGATGCTGCTTGAAGGTGAGAACAAATTCTTCAATGCAGCCCTTGACACTCTGCTCCTTTTCATTTTCTTTGCCGTGGCAGAAATTAAGGACAGGTACTTTTCGTTGTTGTTTAAAAGAGATAAATGAAGATCAGAATAGTAAACAGGTCTCAGCACCCGCTGCCATCTTACGAGACGGCATTGTCTGCAGGGATGGACCTGAGGGCTGATATAAGGAAGCCGGTTACCCTGAAGCCCATGGAGAGGAAACTTGTGTCAACAGGCCTGTTCATGGAGCTGCCGGCAGGTTATGAGGCCCAGGTAAGACCAAGAAGCGGCCTGGCGATAAAGCACGGAATTACAGTGCTCAATTCACCGGGAACCATAGACGCAGACTACAGGGGAGAAATATGCGTGATACTTGTAAACCTTTCAGAATGTGATTATACGATACATGACGGTGACAGGATAGCACAGATGATCATTGCACATCATGAGAAGGCCGAGTTGACAGAAACAGATGAAATAAACATTACGGAAAGAGGAGCCGGGGGATTCGGACACTCGGGGAAAAGATGAGAAAATACCTTTCAATAATTGCTGTATCACTATTGCTTGCCGGCTGTTCTGCAGGTAGAGTGGTACCCGCTTCAGATACCGATTCACTGGTCAGGCCTGATAGCCGGTACGACTATATGCTAACAGAGGCACTCAGGCAGAAATATGTCGGTGATGTAAATGAGGCAGCAAGATTGTTTGAGAAGTGTATTGAGACTGATGCTGGTCGCTCAGTTCCCTACTTTGAGCTGGCACAGATGTATTCGGCAGCTGGTTTGGGAGATAAGGCTGTAAGATATGCATCACGGGCGGCACGGCTGGAACCGGAAAATTACTGGTATCAGCTTGCTGCAGGCTCGCTCTTCACGCAGTATGAACAGAAGGATTCGGCCCTGGTATATTTCAACAGGGCGCTGAAAGCTGACAGCCGGGCCGTGGAGGTAAATTCGATTCTGGCGGGTCTCTACGCTGAAAGGGGAGAGGCAGAAATGGCGGACTCGCTATTCCTCCTGATCAATAATCAGGGTCTCCTCAGTGACGATATGTTCCTGATGATGATATCGGGACTGATCATGAAAGGAGACCTCAAGGAGGCTGCACGGAGAACGGAACGGCTGATTGAAAGAGAACCGGATGAGATTAGGTACAGGGCACTGCTTGCTGATATCTGCTATGAGGAGGGTAACATTCAAAAGAGCGACAGCATTTACAGGGCAATAATTGAAGAGGATCCGGAAAATATAGAGACACAGCTGCTCTACCTGATGAACCAGGTATATAAAAAGGATTATGCTGATATCTCAGGATTCCTGAATAATGTCTTTGAGAGTGAGGTTGTTGACAGGGAGAGAAAGATATCCGTCGCAGGAAGACTGCTAAATGACAGTACCTATATAGAGGAGAACTCTCGTTCACTGGAAGAGAGCCTGCTCATACTGGAGGGTAAATATCCGAATGACGAAGAGATACTCTCCATGAGACCCGGAATGTATGAGAATACCGGGCGGAAAGAAGAGGCAGTTGGCAGGTATGAAGAACTGGTTAAAACAGTAAAACCGGGGTTTTACTTTGCTGAGAGACTGATACTTATTTACGCAGAAGCAGAGCAATACAGGAAGCTGTATGACCTTGCCGAAGTCTATTCGCGGGAGAACAACAGAAGCATAATCGGGAAGGTCTATTATGCAATTGCCGCCATGGAACTGGAAGAGTACGAGGTCGCGGATGGTGAGCTGAAAAAAGCGCTGATACTGGCGGGAAATGATCCGGGAATGAAAGTTCAGATTCTGTCAATGATAGGTGATCTCAAGTACAGGATGAAAGATCCGGAGGCGGCATACGGATTCTATGAAGAGGCACTGCAGCTGTCGCCCGGAGAGGTCCTGGTACTTAACAACTATGCATATTTTCTTGCAGAAGATGAGCGTGACCTTAAGAAAGCCCTCAGGATGGCGGAGGATGTCATGAGGAGTGAAGGAGACAATCCCACCTATATTGATACCTATGCATGGGTGCTCTAT
>CALMRD010000086.1 GCA_937871625.1 uncultured Bacteroidales bacterium
GAATGATGAAGCGTCATCTGCGATGAACAGTTCACGACCGTGCACTGCCGGAATACCGTTTACTGCCACCGATGTGGCCACAACTGGTCTGCCGATGCTCATTGCCTCGATAATCTTTATGCGCAGTCCGCTACCGGCAAAAAGAGGTGCAATCATAACATTCACAGAGGCCATAAACTGCCGGGCGTCATCAGCCTCCCCAACCCAGTTGATGTTCTTGCCTCTGAGCCAGGATGGTGGCCTGACCGGAGCTCCTCTGCCGGCAATATGGAGGGTGGCGGAAGGGAGCGCTTTGCTGACCACGGGCCACACCCGGTCAGTGAACCATTTTAGCCCCTGCACGTTCGGCTGCCAGTTCAGGGCGCCGATAAATCCAACCTTAAAGCGGGATTCATCCGGCTCGCTGATATATCCGGTCAGGGCGGCACCTGTCTCTGAGAGCAGCAGGGGCCTCCCCTCAGGTGCCACAGAGCTGAACCACTGCCGGTCAGGCTCGCTGATGGGAACAATGGCATCAAACAGTCGTGCAGCATCTGTCTCGCATCTCTTTATCCTGCCTGCCAGGTTCCTGAGATAGCCTCTGCGCAACCTGCCGGAGGTCTGTTCGGCCGTCATCTCCCTGATCCTGTGTTCGACATTATGTGCCCTGAGCACCACAGGGGCAGTGGTCTCACTCCGGATTCTTCCGAGATAACATGTAAAAAGCACCCCTTCGCAATGTACCAGGTCAAATCCGCCATCGCGGATGGTCCGGCACATCACCCTGTCAAATTCGTCGGACCAGAAACGCGCGAGATCATACGGTTCGTTTGAAAAAAAAAGGTTTTGCAGCATCTTCAGCGGTCTGATCCTGGTGTCAACCTCCACTGTCTCCCATGCTTTGAGGAAGGGGAGATGTTCTTTGCCTGACGCTGACCAGGAAGGAGGGTGCTTTTCTGTCCTCATCGACAGCAGGGATATTTCAGCGCCGTTGGATGCCAGCCCCTCAATACATCTCAGGATCGCCACAGCACCACCGTCATGAGGTGGCCATGGCGGTTTAGGCGACAGCACCAGGATCTTCATTTTCCTTTTCAGGTTTAATCCCGGAGAGGAATGCCCCTACCTTCCTGAAGAAGTTGACATAGGTCTCTGTATTCATGATTGCGGCATCGGTGGTGGCCTTATAGGTAAGGAATACACCTATGGGAAGCAGGATGATTGTTGATGCCAGCATTCCGACGGGGACACCTATTATCAATTCCTTGGCAAACTTCTCACCCGAGAGCGAGATCACATAGTAGAAGACGAAGAAGAGCACTGAGATGACTGCCGGGGTGCCCAGTCCTCCCTTCCTGATGATTGCTCCCAGGGGAGCCCCGATAAAGAAGAAGACAAGGCAGGCAAGGGGCAGGGTATACCGTTTGAATATTTCTGCCTCGTATTTTTTGAGGTTTTTTACCTCGGCAAGAAGCGACTCGCTTTTCTCGGTGATAAAGGATGAGCCGTCGCGGGCGTAGTTGAGAGCCCTGCTTATGGATGTGCTCTTGTCGATGAAGGCCAGTGTATCAAATATACTGCGGCAGTTATAATCTTCAAGCTCCTTTGCTGCCGCCGTGTCGCCATAGAGATGGTATCCGCCTGAGAAATAGTAGGAGGGAGTAAAGACCCTGGTCTTCCGGAACTCTGCATAGTAGCTCTCTGACCTTGTTTTATACCTGTCGGCAAGGGAGTCGATGTAGAAGGTGAGTTCCGTAGTGTTCAGCATCGCGTAATTGGAACGATAGAGATCCATCCCTGATCTGTTCAGCCCGAATCCTGTCAGTTCGATGATCATTGTCTGTTCGCTGAATTTATCGCGCCGGAACGGGTATTTTCTCTTGTCCTGGGGGACATTCTTCTCCTCGATGTCCTTGTACGAGTACCCGTTGAACAGGGTCAGCAACAGTCCGCTTTCATCGGCAGTGACGGTCATGTATCCGGAGTCGGCATGGATCACACATGTGTTTCCTATACCTTCACGGTGGTCATATATATAGATGCCGTCGAGTCTGTTGGTTTCGGGCTCCTTGTCTGTTATTTTGATGCTGAAGCCGTCGATGCCGTTGTAGAATGTGCCGGCCTGGATATCAAGCTCGGGTCTTTTGCGGCGGATATCGTAGAGCAGGGTGCGTGCCTTGCGGTTTGATATAGGCAATATGTGGTCAGCAAAAAGGAATGAGCCTATAGCCAGCAGAGCTGCGAATATGAAGATCGGCATCATGATGCGCTGCAGTGAGACGCCCGACGATTTAAGGGCAGTCAGTTCAAGGAATTCACCGAGGTTACCGAAGGTCATCAGGGAGGCCAGGAGAATGGCCAGGGGCAGGGAGAGGGGGACGAATGTCAGGGAGAACTGGAAGAGCAGTTCGGCAAGCACTTTGGGTTCGAGGCCCTTGCCTGCCAGCTCATCGACGTACATCCAGAGGAACTGGAGGATAAATATGATAAGCACAATGAAGAACGTCATGATCAACGGTCCGATGAACGATCTTATCATGAAGAGATCGATTTTCTTCATTGTTCTGGCTGTGGTGCAAACGTACGTTATTTTCGGGAGAGATGCAATTCTCCCTCACTCGGTGAGCCCGAGTACTTTTTTGAGGTATGATATCTGGGTATCCCAGAGTTCTTTAGCGTCGTCAGTCTCCTCCTCCTCGGCGTGGTCTGTAATCATGAGTGCGGTGTCACCTGTCAGCTCGTGTATCACAATCCTGAATTCGAAGAAGTTAGTCTGGCTGTCTGCGAAGTCGAGCCATTCGAATCTCACGGCTTTATTCTCTCTTACATATGATTGTCTGGCGCGGGCTTCGGTTTTGTCCCAGTAGAAGGTGAATATATCACCCTCAACGGTGACGTTATCAGCGAACCACTCCGAGAGTCCCTCCGGTGTACTGAGCCGGTCGAAGAGCACCCGTGTGGGTGTGTTCAGTGTATATTCTAGTTCGTATCTGGTCCTCATCTCTTCTGCGTAGACTTTGATGCAATATAAAAATAATAGATGAATTGCGAAAGCTAACCTGTCAAAATGAAAAAATATTTATATTTGCACCCGCGTTTTGACAGCGCCCCGCCAGGTCGGGAGTTCATTAA
>CALMRD010000087.1 GCA_937871625.1 uncultured Bacteroidales bacterium
GACAACCAACATTCCCCTCACCTACATTGTCAATAACCAGTCTTTCCTTCTGAATGACACCTGTTACCTGGCATTCACCTACGGAGTGCCCCTGGAGGCACCTCTGGAGGCTACTGCCGAGGACTTTCTGGACAAAACCGCCAAATACTGGCTTCACTGGATCAAGACCACCTCTATCCCCAACATCTTTCAGGATGAGATCATCAGGTCTGCCCTTGTTCTGAAGCTTCATCAATATGAGGACACGGGCGGCATCATAGCGTCAGGGACTACCAGCCTGCCTGAGGCCCCGGGGGCAGGCAGGAACTGGGATTACCGCTACTGCTGGATGAGGGACTCCTATTATACCCTCAATGCCTTCAATAACCTTGGCCACTTTGAGGAGCTGGAGCGCTACTTCCTCTATATACAGAATATCATCCTTTCCGAGCAGCAGAAGATCAGGCCCATGTACACAATCGCAGGTACTGCTGTCCCCAGGGAGAAAGAGCTGGATCTTGAGGGTTATCTCTCCAACAAACCTGTTCACCTGGGCAATGACGCCTATAACCAGGAACAGTATGACATCTACGGGCAGGTGCTTGCCAGCCTGTTGCCGCTATATATTGACAGAAGGTTGAACTACCTCTCCTACAGCAAGTCCAGGGAGGTCATCAACTGGCTTCTCAGTCGCATTGAGGAGACGATGGACAGGCCTGATGCCGGCATCTGGGAGTTCCGCAACAGGATGCAGGAGAACTGCTACACCTTCCTCTTTCACTGGGCCGGTGCCAGGGCGGCGGAGAAGATAGGCGCCAGCTTTGCAGACAACGATATGAAGAGAAGGGCCGAGAAGCTGGCTGTCAGGGCATCGGAAAAGATCGAGATGTGCTATCAGGCTGACCTGCAGGCATATATGCAGGCTATCGGAAACAAAAATTATGACGCAGCCACCATCCATCTCATTACCATGAACTACCTGGACCCGGCAGGGGTGAGGGCGCGGGACCACCTTGACGCCCTGGCAGAACACCTGAAGACCGAAGAGGGACTGCTCTACAGGTATATTCATGAGGATGACTTCGGCAAGCCGGAGACAACCTTCCTGGTATGCGCCTTCTGGTACGCTGAGGCGCTGGCCTGTACGGGCAGGGTTGATGATGCCATGAGAACCATTGAGAAGCTGCTGGAGTTCTCAAATCACCTGGGCCTCTTCAGTGAAGATGCCGGACGCGACGGCAGCCAGTGGGGTAACTTCCCCCAGACCTACAGCCACGTAGGACTGATGAATGCAATATACCGTATAGCGGCCAGACTTGACAGGCCGGTATTTCTTTAATACAGTCATAACAGGGTTGGGAGGACCCTCAGAGCCTGCAAGGCCGGTCTTCCTGCAGAAACCATACACAATGAGTAAGAGCAAACCATCAGATTTCAGAAGGAGATGAGCAAAAGCAAAACGTCAGATTTTAAAAGGATAGTGATAGTAGCCTACAGGCTCCCTTTCAATCTCAAGCACCGCAACGGCAACCTTACCGCTGTGCAGAACACCGGGGGACTGGTCTCCGCTGTGCTTTCACTTACCCAGAGAATGAAAACCGGAAACCAGAATGAGGCTATGGAGAAAACGGTTTGGGTTGGCAAGGGGGAGTACGACAATGAGAGTCTGAACTCACTGCCTGAGGTAAAGGAGACCTTTGAGCTCAGTTCGGTAAGGATACCGGAAAGTGTGAATGAGAAGTTCTACGGGGGGTTCTGCAATGACCTTATCTGGCCGCTGTTCCATTATTTCCCGTCGATGGCTGTCTTCGGGCGGGGCTATTTTGAGAGTTATAAGAAGGCAAATGAGCTGTTTTATAAGGAGTTACGAAAGATCATCCGGCCGGGCGACTTTGTCTGGATACATGATTACCAGCTCTTCCTTCTACCGGCAATGGTTCGTGCAGAGTTTCCCGAGGCGGCGGTAGCATTTTTTCTGCATATTCCTTTCCCCTCATACGAGGTCTTCCGTATCATGCCCGACGGATATCAGAAGGCTATCCTGCAGGGACTGCTGGGTGCTGATCTCATCGGGTTTCACACCCATGACTATGCACAGCATTTTCTGAAATCGGTACGCCGAAGCCTCGGCTATGACATTTCGCTCAACACGGTCACTGCTGAGGATGTCTATTCGAGGGCAGATGCCTTCCCCATCAGTATAGACTTCAACAAATTCCATGATGCGGTACTGTTGCCGGAGACGGAGAAATTCATCTCACGGATACGGAAGCAAAAGAGAGACCGTCTGCTGATCTTCTCTGTTGACAGACTGGACTACACAAAGGGCTTCCTCAACAGGCTCTCGGCCTTCGAGCTCTTCCTGGAGCGTTATCCCGGGATGAGGGGGAGGGTGATATTCAACATGGTGATGGTGCCCTCACGTGACACCATCGTCCGTTACCAGGAGATGAAAAAGGAGATAGAAGCCACGGTGGGACGTATAAACGGCAAGTACGGCACACTGGACTGGAATCCTATCATCTATCAGTACAGGTCGTTGAAGTTCAATGAGCTGGTTGCTCTCTATTCCCACAGTGATGTGGGGCTGCTGACACCTCTCCGCGACGGGATGAACCTGGTAGCCAAAGAGTATGTGGCCGCCCAGCACAAGAGGGCAGGCATGCTTATCCTGAGTGAGCTTGCCGGTGCTGCCGCAGAGATGGGCGAGTCAGTGCTGGTCAACCCGTCAGACATAGGTCAGATGGCTGATGCCATACATGAAGCACTGACGATGAAGGATGATGAGAAGCACAAGCGCCTGGAAGCGATGAAAAACAGGATCCGCGACTATGATGTCTTCTCATGGGCTGATGACATACTGCGTACTATCGTTAAGGTGAAGGATGACAGGGAGAGTTACCGTATCAGGCTAATAAACCAGGATATAGAAGACGGGATTATCACATCATTCTGCAAGTCTTCGTCGCCGGTGCTGTTCCTCGATTATGACGGCACACTGGTACCTATACGTGAGTTGCCTGAACTGGCGGTACCTGAAACAAAGCTGGTTGATCTGACTGTCAGGCTGGCATCGGTCACCGACCTGGTGATCATCAGCGGCAGGAACAGGGACTTCCTCGACAGGTGGTTCTCTGAGGTTAATGTGACACTGGTGGCGGAACACGGAGCCTTCATCAGGCATGCAGGCGGGGAGTGGGAGTCGTCACTCGGACAGGATGCTTCATGGAAGGAGGGGATAATGCCCATTATGAGCAGGTTCACCAACCGTTGCAAGGGATCGTTTGTAGAGGAGAAGAGGGCTTCACTCTCGTGGCACTACCGGAACGCCGACGAGGATCTGTCGGCACTCAGGGTCATAGAGCTGAAGGGTGAGCTTGAGGAGATGATCCTGAACATGCCGTTGCAGATCATTGACGGTCATAAGGTTGTAGAGGTAAAGATGGCCGGTTACAACAAAGGCACTGCAGCCATGAAGCTGATGGCAGCGGGGAGGAATGACTTTATGCTGGCCATTGGTGACGACAAGACCGACGAGGAGCTCTTTGCTGCTCTCCCCGACAATGCTGTCACTATAAAGGTGGGTAAGGGTCCCACAAAAGCCACCTACAACTTCACAAGGCAGACATCGGTGATCCGGTTCCTGGAAAGGATGATAGAGGCCCGTGAGAAGCAAGAGTGCAGATAATCCGGAAGTGTGTTCAATACAGACCAGCTGAAGGCAGCAGGTCACAATCTCAGAACAGATCCTCGATCACCATTGAATAGAGCTCGGTCTGGGAGATGCCATACACCGCAGCCTGTTTTGGAAGGATGCTCTCGGGCGTCATCCCCGGAATGGTGTTTATCTCAAGGAACTGAGGTCCCTCGGGTGTGATAATGAAGTCGACCCTTACAATACCCTTGCAGCCAAGCAGGTCACATATCTCTGAGGAGAGCTCCTGTATCCGTTTTGTCATCTCGTCAGTCAGCCGTGCCGGGGTGATCTCCTCGGAGAATCCTTCGGTATATTTTGCTTCATAGTCGAAAAACTCCTTTTTGGGAACCACCTCAGTAACGGGCATCACTATCTTATTGTTTTTGGTCTTAACCACGCCGCAGGCAACCTCGGTACCCGGCATGAAGGATTCCACCAGCACCTCGTCTCCCTCCTTCAGTGCTGCCTCCACTGCAGCTGCAAATTCGCCCACCTCCTTCACCTTTGTCACTCCGAAACTGGAGCCACTGGCATTGGGCTTGACGAAACAGGGCAGGCCGATCTCTGTAGCTATCCTTTCGGCATCATACTGTTCTCCTTTTCTTAACAGCAGTCCGCCGGACATAGGTATCCCGTATTCAAAGAGGTAGAGTTTGCATGCCTGTTTGTTGAATGTCAGTGCCGACACAAAGGAGCTGCAGCTGGAATAGGGTATCCCTGTCATGTCAAAGTAACCCTGCAGGAGTCCGTCCTCACCCGGGGTGCCGTGAATGGCAATGAAGGCGGCATCAAACCTTACCTTACCGTCATCGAGTACCAGTGAGAAGTCATTCTTGTCTATGCTGAAAATCCGTCCT
This sequence comes from uncultured Bacteroidales bacterium, assembly GCA_937871625.1. Taxonomy (GTDB): domain Bacteria; phylum Bacteroidota; class Bacteroidia; order Bacteroidales; family VadinHA17; genus SR-FBR-E99. Next base: position 4,534 of record CALMRD010000087.1, read on the forward strand.
TTGGCGTCTTCCCAGTACCAGTCGATCCCCCTGATGGTTATGATGTAGGTTTCATATCTCCCTTTCAGAGCCGAGGCTACACCCTCGGCACTTCTGACTGACACAGGGTATTCAGATGAATTTCCCCCGGCAATGATGGCAACAGTTTTCATTTCCTGCAGTTTTGCTCCAAAATTACATTATTTAATATCGCGTGAAAACTCTGCCCGAAAAAAGATCATCAGCGAGGGAGGCGACAGAAGGATTGTGGACAGTCCCTGCACCGTGATGCCTCTTCACTTTTCCTCTGGTATCATGGGCGCTGGCCTTGATTTTTATCTGCCATTACAAAATCAATAGTTTTTATGTAAGTTTGGGTCTGAAACAAAACAGACTGAAAGATGGAAAAGAAACCTTTAGGCAGGATAGGAATCATTGTGATTGTACTTGTTGTTCTGCTGCTGATTGTATCATGGGGTGTCGGTATTTATAACAGGATCATCCCGATGAATGAGAAGGTATCGACGGAGTGGAGCAATGTAGAGACGCAGTATCAGCGCCGTGCAGACCTTATTCCCAATTTCGTTAACACTGTCAAGGGAGCTGCCGAGTTTGAGCAGGAGACACTGACAAGAGTCATTGAGGCCAGGGCCAGGGCCACACAGATGACCATTGATCCTTCGAACATCACCCCGGAACAGTTACAGCAGTTCCAGGCAGCCCAGAGTGAAGTAAGCTCTGCTCTGCAGCGCCTGATGGTGGTGGTGGAGCGCTATCCCGATATCAAGGCCACGCAGAACTTCCGCGACCTGCAGGTTGAGCTCGAGGGCACGGAGAACAGGATAGCTGTTGCCAGGAACAACTTCAATGACGCCGCCAGGGAGTACAACACTTTTATTAAGCAGTTCCCGAACAATCTCATCGCCTCTCTCTCAAAGTTTGATGCAAGACCCTATTTTGAGGCGCAGGAGGGAACGGAGACAGCACCCACGGTTCAGTTCTGAGGATCCGGTGATGAAGGCTGCATCATTTTTCACTGCTGAGCAACAGGAGACTATTGTCAGGGCCATCAAGGAGGCTGAGCACGCAACCTCCGGTGAGATACGGGTGCATGTGGAGACCTCCTGCAAGGCAGATGTCCTTGACGAGGCGGCCTGGCTCTTCAGAAAACTGGGGATGCACAAGACTGCTGACCGCAACGGGGTACTGATCTATCTCGCCCTGAAAGAACGAGCCTTTGCAATAATCGGTGACAGTGGCATAAACAGCCTGGTGCCCATAGGCTTCTGGGACAACATACGTGATCATATGAAGATGCGGTTCAGCGAGGAGAAGTTTGCCGAGGGTCTCGCCGAAGGGATACTCATGGCCGGCGAGCAGCTGAAGGAACATTTCCCGTACTCGGGGAACGACATCAATGAGCTCTCTGATACAATCTCTTTTGACATAACGGAACCGGGACTGTGATCATGAAAAAGCTAACTGTTAAAGCAGCTATCATCCTTCTCATGATTGCATCACCGGCGGTGACCGGTCAGGCATTGCTGCCCCGACCCGATCCGCCGCGCCTCGTCAATGACTTTGCCGGTGTGCTCTCTGCCTCAGACCTGAGGGCGCTGGAGGATAAGCTTGTCATTTTCAATGATACCACATCGAATCAGATAGCCGTGGTGATCGTTGATGACCTCCAGGGGTACGATCGGTCTGACTTCGCATACAGGGTAGCAAGGGACTGGGGCGTTGGCCAGGGCGATTTCAATAACGGTGTACTGATCCTGGTGAAGACCAAGACGGAGCGGTCTGACGGTCAGATATTCATTGCCACCGGCTACGGTCTCGAGGGCGCCATCCCTGACATAGCATGCGCTGAGATTATTGACAGGGAGATTCTGCCGCGATTCAGGTCCGGCGACTATTACGGCGGCCTCGATGCCGGGACGAATGTGCTTATGTCGCTTGCAGCCGGGGAGTACAATTACGACAGTTATGCTGAGGGAGGCTCGTCAGGTGCGGTTCCCGGCATTATCTTCTTCATTATTCTCATTATCTTCATTATAGCCATATCTTCCGGCAGCTCCAACAACCGGCAAATAAGGAGGAGCGGCACGCAGAACCTCCCGCTATGGCTTCTCTTGGGCATGCTGGGCGGCGGGCGGTCGCACGGCGGCAGCTGGGGTGGCTTCACCGGCGGCAGTGGCAGCGGAGGCTTTTCCGGTGGTGGCGGAGGTTTCGGCGGCTTCGGCGGCGGCAGCTTCGGTGGTGGCGGAGCAGGGGGCTCCTGGTAGGCCAGTCTTCAGTCTGCAGTCCTGGCAGGCAGTAGGCAATAGGCAGTAGGCAATAGTCGGCCATCCAAAATCGCAAATCGCAAATCTCAAATTCCCTCGCTTCTGCCGGCGGTATATTTCCTCCATTTATCCAGCACGGCGGTCATGTCGGCGGGCAGGGGCGATTCGAAGGAGAGCCGCTTGCCGGAGACCGGGTGATCAAACGAGAGCGTCTGTGCATGGAGTGCCTGGCGCGGAAGAAGTCCGAAGCAGTTTCGAACGAACTGCTGGTATTTGGTAAAGGTTGTTCCCTTCAGTATTCTGTCGCCACCATACTCCTCATCGTTGAAGAGGGGATGGCCCTTCCAGGCCATATGCACCCTTATCTGGTGGGTGCGGCCGGTCTCGAGGCGGCACTCGATGAGCGACACGTATCCCAGTGGCTCGATGATCCTGTAGTGGGTGACGGCATGTTTACCCTGGCTGCCGTCATGGAACACCTGCATGATGCGACGGTCGCGGATGTTGCGGCCCACATTGCCGGTGACCGTGCCCTCCCCGGGGTCAGGTGTGCCCCACACCAGGGCCAGGTAGCGACGTCCGGTGGTTCGGTTGAAAAACTGTTTTGCGAGCTTGTTGTGGGCATATTCGTTCTTGGCAACGACGAGCAATCCCGTTGTGTTCTTGTCAATGCGATGCACCAGTCCCGGCCGCAGCTCCCCGGTCTGAAAGAGGGGCAGATCCCTGAAGTGGTACATAAGCGCATTCATGAGCGTGCCCGAGTAGTTGCCGTAGGCAGGATGCACCACCATCCCCGCCGCCTTGTCAACCACAATCACATCATCATCCTCGTAGACAATATTTATGGGGAGGTCCTGAGGTATCAGCTCTATCTCCCGTGGCGGGTTGGGTAGCAGTATCTGGATGACATCCAGCGGTTTGACGCGGTAGTTGGGTTTTACGGGGTTCTCATTGACCAATATGTTTCCCGCCTGCGCTGCGGCCTGCACGCGCGTCCGTGAGACATTCTCGATGCGGGCGGAGAGGTACTTGTCAATGCGCAGCATCGACTGTCCCGGGTCAACCACGTAACGGTAGTGCTCGAAGAGCTCCTGCTCCTGCTCCTGCTCCTGGCTGTCAGGCAGTTCCGGATCTGTCATCTGCACAGTCTCATCTGAGTTTTATGATGCGCAGCAGTGAGAGGGGCAGACCTTCCCGGCTCTTTACAAGGAGGAGATATGTGCCGGCAGCCAGGCGGCTGAGGTCATACCGGCCACTGCTGTCGAGCGTCAATACCCTGGCACCTGAGGAGGAGATCACATCTGCTACGAAATCTTCCGGAGCTCTGTCCGAGGGTAGAAGTGTCACCTCTCCCGAGGTGGGGTTGGGGTAGAGGGAGAAAAGGTCATTGATGAGGGTGCCATGGTCTGATGATGTGGCTGATCCTTCTCCCTTCATCACCGGCCTCATCATCAGCGTACCCGGAGCCTGGCTCGCCTGCCAGACGCCGCTGAGCATGAAATAATGCCTGCCGTCGTTAGGGGTATTGAGGTCGAGGCCGGCATTGAGGAATTTGTCGGAGAGCTGGCTCCAGCCTACCCAGAAGTAGTCGGTCACCTGCACGGGCCGGTCAAAAAGATAGGTGACAAATCCGTTTATCTCCGCGCCCGGTGAGGCAACGGACCCATCGGCAGTGCCCAGCAGCGCTCCCGGCTGACCGTTGTCGTCTGCCCATACCATGATGTCAAATGCCCTCTGGTTGGCGTTGTCGTAGGCGTCGTTGAAACATATGCTTATCCCTCTGACAGAGTCAGGGATGAAGGATCTGAAGCGCATTGCAACCCTGGCATTGTTTGTTCCCTGACCATCTACGCCGTATCCCGCCTCGGCAGTGCCATCGTCAATGGCAAAATAATCGGAGAAACGCTGCAGGTAACTTATTGTATCATTCTGCTTGCGGTCAAAGTCATCAGTGACCAGTGATGCTGTGACCAGGAAGAGCGCTGAGTCGGTGGCAGCGCTGTTATACGTATACAACAGCGGGGCATCATACAGGATGTCAGAGAGGGGGGAGGCATTGGCCACGCCGGCATCAAAGTCGCGCACCACAGCCCCGGTGGAGAGGTCTTTGATGGTGACATGCCTGGTCACGTTTCGCACTATGGTGTCATTATTGCGGTATCTGATATTAATAGCCGGGCTCATGAGTGAGAGGAAGGCCTGGCGGAAGTGTTTCCACGGCATAGCCTCGTACTCCTTGACCAGTGAACGGAGGGGCAGGGTCATGGCCACCTCATGGATGACAGTGTCATTACGTGACCTGTTCCTGTCAAGCCTGACATGGTCGAGGTTCCACTGGTCGGCTGTGCCTGACCTGGATGGCTCAGTGAGCACACCGGCGAGGGAGGCATAACCGGTGAACATAAACCTGAATCCGTTTTTCAGGAACCGGCTGTCGGTCACCGGTATCATCACCTGCCGGAATCCTGATACCTGGTCCCCTGCGGCCTGCCAGACACTGTACCATCTCTCCTCTTCTGGAGCCCAGAAGCTCAGCGTCAGGCTGTCGTCGCTCTCAGGCATGTCAGCCACTCCTCCTGCCTCGTACAGGAAGCTGAGCCAGATACTGTCTGCGGCCGGATAGGCCAGGTCGATGGTTCGTGACGTCAGTCTGTCGGCGGCGAAGACAAGGTTTGAGGCCTGGTCATAGAGCAGGCCGTATTCATCAAGGCAGTCGAAGGTGGCAACGCCCATTGAAGGCTGGCTGACAGAGAAGGTGTTGTTCACAAAGACCTGCAGGTCAGACCATAGGTCGACGGAGGGGTAGAGGCTGTCGCGGGAGAAGTCGTCAAAAAATGGCAATGCCACCGGCTCTTCTGCTGCTGCTGCCTTCAGGCGGGTCAAGCCTTTGACGTCGTCAGGCTGCCTGTTGCGGGTCATACCTGTCGCACCCTCAAGCTGCCTGTTGCGCGTCAGTCCTGTAAAGACCTCCTGTGCCGATGCACCGGTGGAGGTCAGCAGGAGAGGGAGGAGGTATATCAGCCATCTGTGCCTCATCATAGGTATTCTGTTCCGTTGTCAGGTAAGATCAGCATCTCGCTGCTGTCGGCAGCGTCTGTTGCCGTGGTGTCAGCAACGATCTTCAGGCTGTCAGTCGTAAGCCAGATATAGACTGCCGAACCCAGCTGGACTGTTGCATCAATGTGATATTCAGGATTTTGCTTGTATACGAAGGCATTCAGGGAGTCTTCACCGGTAGTGACAGTTACGTCGAACACATATGCTCCGAGGTTGAGTGATGAACTCAGTATCTCGCTTCTGGCCTGGTCAAGGGTATACCCGGTAAGACGGGGAATGGCTGTGCGCTGGCTGCTCAGGCCCCTTCCGAGGACAAGGTCAATGACCATCCCCTTCTGTACTGAGTCACCAGGAGCTACCTCACGGCCGTGGAGGGTCTGCTTAAGCACGAAATCGACTGTCAGGTCAGGAACATATGTCAGCTGTCCCACCTGCAGTCCTGCTGTTTCAATCACCGACACCGCCTGCCTTCTCGGCAGTCCCACGAGGTCAGGCACGGCAACCATTTCAGGATTGAAGGCATTGATGGTTACGTTTATTGTCCGTCCTTTCTTGACACGGTGTCCGGGCAGAGGCATCTGTTCCGCCACGCAACCGCGGGGGACAAATGCAGTATATACGGAGTCCAGGATCTGGAAGCGCATCCTGTTTTTCTCTGCCACGCGTCTTGCCTCATCGATGGTCAGTCCCCTGATCTCGGGTGTAGGTCTCGACTGGCCGTGATGGGTGTAGATGTTAAGGAAGATGATGAGTAAGAGAACAATGGCTACGCCGATGACCAGTGCCAGGCCTGTATTCTTCCAGAAGACCCGGCTTTTAAGAAATTCCTTGAAGCTCATCGTGTGATGAAGTATTAATTAATTAACGCAGGGTCAAAGATAAAATTATATTGTGAGATCGGAGGTCAGTTACCACTCCCTTACGGGGTGGTATGTTGTGTCTCTCTCCACCGGTCTGAAGCCGGCGGAGCGTATCATTGCCACCAGCTCGGTGGTTGAGAGTGTGGTGTTGGTCTCCGTGGCGCCGGCCATCGAGTATATTCTTGTGGTGTCATCAATGGTGCCGTCGAGGTCATCGGTACCAAAGGCGAGGCTCATCATGGCTGTATCCTTGCCTGTGGCAGGCCAGTAGGCTTTGATATGGCTGAAGTTGTCGAGAAAGATGCGTGACAGGGCATAGTTGCGCATATCTTCGGTGACGGGCACCTCGCCCAGCTCATGCATGCGGTTGTTCTCCCTCCGGAACTTCAGGGGAATGAAGGCATTGAAACCCCCGGTGCGGTCCTGCAGCTCTCTGAGCCTCATCATATGATCTATGCGCTGAGCCGGGCTCTCGGCATGGCCGTAGAGCATGGTGGCGTTGGAGGTGATGCCCAGGTTGTGAGCCGTTTCGTGTATGGCCAGCCAGGTGTCTGCATCAGCCTTCTCGCGGCATATCTTCCTTCGCAGCGAGGCGTCAAAGATCTCGGCGCCGCCACCCGGTATGGAATCGAGGCCGCAGTCATGCAGGTACTTCAGTCCCTCAGCATAAGTCATTCCTGCCTTTTTGATCATATAGTGCAGCTCTGTGGCCGAGAATGCCTTAATACTTATGTCGGGCCGGAGTGCACGTATTGATGAGAGCATCTTTCCGTAATAGTAAATGTCGCGCGACGGATGAACACCGCCGGTGATATGTACCTCTGTCACAGGCACCCCTTCGAAGCGCCTGACGATGTCAAGGATATCACTCTCCGAGAGCTCCCAGCTGTCAGGGTCACCCTCCGGCTTGTGATAGGAACAGAAGCGGCAGTTGTAGATACAGACGTTGGTAGGTTCGATGTGAAAGTTGCGGTTAAAGAAGACTGCATCACCGCTTTTTGCCCTCTTGACAGCGGTGGCAAGAAAGGCAAGAAGGGAGAGATCAGCGCGGCTGTAGAGCGTCAGTGCCTCCCCGGGGGTCACTCTTCTGCCGTCGAGGATGGCCATGGCTATCTCCCTCAGCTCAGGGTCGGTGTTTCTCAGAAGAATCTCATTCATTGCGCCAGTGTTGACAAATTTAACCTCAGTATGCCGGAATAGAAAAGAAAAACCGCCCTAATTGTTCATTAAGACGGTCATTTTTTTTATTGTCAGTCAGCCTTTCAGTTCTTCTTTCCCGGTTCATCGGAGACGGTAAGCTTCCTCCGGCCCTTGGCCCTGCGGGCAGCAAGCACGCGCCTGCCGTTGGGTGTTGACATTCTCTCCCTGAATCCGTGAGTATTGCTCCTCCTCCTTCTTGACGGCTGAAATGTCCTTTTCATCTGTTGCTTGAATTATGTTGTTTACTTTCCCTTTTTTAAGACTGCAAAGGTAGTCATTAATTTGAAATAAATAACAGAGGGGGAATTTTTTTTCTCTCACCGCGGAAGATAGACGACTTTTTTGGTCTCGAAGTAAGGTTCGTCAAACCAGCGGCTTACCGGGACAACCATGCTTTCTGCTGCAAAGGGTTCCAGTTCGAGGGTGAGTTCGCCGCCCTTGATGACGATCCAGCCGTTTTTCAGGCTGTTGAATGAGCGTGGGGAGATCAGGTGCCGGGTTATATTCACGAACCGGCTCATCTCCGTCACGGCCCTTCCGACAATAAAATCATAGCTGCCGGTGATATCTTCAGACCTGGCGGCGATAGTTGTTACATTGGCGATAGCGGCAGCTGTTGCGATCTCCCGGGCTACTTTTATCTTTTTGGCGATTGAGTCGACGAGGGTGAATTTTACCTCCGGGAAAAGAATAGCCAGTGGCATTCCCGGGAGTCCTCCCCCGGTGCCGATATCCGCCACGGTGGTGCCGGGAAGAAAAGTGATAAGGCGGGCAATGGCAAGGCTGTGCAGCAGGTGGTTGGTAGAGAAGTTTTCTATATCCTTCCTGGAGATGACATTTATCTTTTCATTCCACTCACTGTAGAGAGAGGGCAGCAACGAGAGCTGACGGCGCTGCTCTTCGGTGAGCGACGGGAAATATTTTTCCGCGACGGTGATCAAATCCCGCTCTTTTTATTCTGGACAGTGTTATAAATGAGAACTTTAGCCCTGAAGAGGCGAGCCTTCACCGTTCCGATCGGCAGGCTGAGTTCCGTAGCGATCTCCTCATATGAGTACTCTTCGAAGTAGCGCAGTTCAATCAGGCGGCGATAGCGTGGCTTGAGAGCCTTGACTATCCTGTTGAGTGACGCTGCCGTCTCCCTGTCAATCATCAGTTCGTCAGGACCCCTGGTGTCGGAGGCAACGGTAGCCTCCACCTCTGACTCTTCCCCTTCTTCATGGTCAAAGGGTCTGGGGCTCTGACTCTTGCGCCTCATGAAGTCGATGCAGTTGTTGGTGGCAATGCGGAAGAGCCATGTGCTGAAGGCATGGGAGGGAACATATTTTGCCAGGTTATGGAAGGCTTTCCCGAAGGCTTCGATGGTAAGATCCTCCGCATCAGAAGGGTTGTTGACCATTCTGAGCATGACATAATAGACCGAGTCGCGGTACCTGTTGAGCAGCTCGGTATAGGCTCTGCTCTCGCCGTTGAGTGCCCGGTGAATGACCCTGAGGTCATACTGCGCTTTTTCCGATAAGCCGGTTTCTACTTCCATGTCTTTATCCTCCTCCTGCCTCTTCCGGTTGCTGTCAGGTAAAGGACTCCGTTAATCAACGGCGCCAAGATATCAAAAAAGAGCGAATTAAACCATATGCCCGGTTCGTTGAATGTTGAAGATGCCCTTTTGAGAATGAGGGAGCGCATTAGCAGGCGTGCCAGGGCTACCGTAACCACCACAGGCCAGAATGCGGTCATCAGAGCCATGGTGACGAGCAGGCCATACCAGGCAACCCTGGAAAAGGGTTCCAGGAACAGTCTCACCTTATCTTTTTTTCTGTAGTATGCGGCTGCAAGGAAGTGCCTTCTCTTCTGCTTGACCCATGAAGCAATGCTCTTCTCGGCAACGGAGAGGGTGAATGAATCATGCGAGAGCATCAGGCTGATATTGTCGGGGGTGGCATTCCGGTTTACGAAGAGATCGTCATCACCTGACATGATATGATTGTGCGGGCCGAAGCCCCCTTTTTCGAAGAAGAAGCTGCGGCGGTAGGCCAGGTTTCGTCCTACGCCCATATAGGGTGCTCCTGCCATGGCCATGCCGAAGTACTGCATGGCAGTAAACATGGTTTCGTAGCGGATGTAGCGGTTGAGGATGCCGGTGCCGGGTATGTAGGCCCCGTAACCTATTATGATATCTGCATCTCCGGCGGCAGCGGCTGCCACTTCACGCAGCCAGAACGGAGAAGCGGGCCGGCAGTCGGCGTCGGTGAAGACCAGCAGGTCGTTCTTTGCCGCCTTGATACCTATCAGCATAGCCAGCTTCTTGGTGTGGTTGAAGCCGGGATCCTTCTGGATCATACTCACCTTAAGATGCGGGTATTGCTTCAGCATCTCCCCGAGAACATCAGCGGTGCTGTCTTCAGAGCAGTCGTTGACAACCACCACCTCGAACAGGGGATAGTCCTGTTCCAGTACTGAAGGCAGGAACATCTTAAGGTTGTCCGCTTCATTACGGGCGCAGATGACCACAGAGAGTGGCGGCAGCTCATGCTGCGCATCCTGCCTGCCGTTGGGGCCACGGGCGGCAACACGATAATAATGAAGCCAGTACCATGCCTGGACAAATGCCGCCGACAGAAGCAGTGCCAGCAGAGCTATGTGTAGAGGATCAGTTGATAAGATCATTCAACGGTCAATGTGTGCGAAGCAATATTATAAAGAATTGGAAAACGGTGACAAGAATCTTTTCAACAATCCGGGTGTCGTTATCCCAATTTGACAGCCCGATGTTCTAAATCAGCGGGATTAACCTTACTTTTGTGACCGTCACTCAGCGGATGATGTTCAGGATAGATCAGAAAGACAGCACCACATCAGCCAGGGCAGGGGTTCTGCGCACGGCTCACGGCGATATTCCCACCCCGGTGTTCATGCCTGTAGGCACCGCTGCCACCGTCAAGGGTGTGCTGCACCGCGACCTGCGGACAGAGATTGATGCCCCGGTGATACTGGCCAACACATACCATCTCTACCTGCGTCCCGGCACCGGTATCATCAACAGCGCAGGAGGGGTGCATCGGTTCATGTCGTGGGACAGGCCTGTACTCACTGACAGCGGGGGGTACCAGGTCTTTTCGCTTGCCGCCAACAGGAAGCTTACGGAAGAGGGGGCCATCTTCAGGTCGCACATTGACGGCTCAAAGCATCTCTTCACCCCGGAGAGGGTTGTAGACATACAGAGGCTGCTGGGTTCGGACATCATGATGGCGTTTGACGAATGTGCCCCCTGGCCCTGTGACCACCGTTATGCCCTCCGGTCGATGGAGCTGACGCACCGCTGGCTCGACAGGTGTGTGGATCATTACCGGAAGACGGAGCCTCTCTACGGTTATGAGCAGATGCTCTTCCCGATAGTGCAGGGAGCTGTATACGATGACCTCCGGCGTGCCTCAGCCGGGAAGGCGGCATCGATGGATATGGCCGGCAACGCCATCGGTGGTCTCTCCGTGGGCGAACCGGCAGAGGTGATGTACGAGATGACCGAGGTCGTAAACAGCATACTGCCGGAAGAGAAACCGCGTTACCTCATGGGAGTGGGCACCCCGGCCAACATCCTCGAGAGCATAGCACGGGGAGTGGATATGTTTGACTGCGTGATGCCCACACGCAACGGAAGGAACGGCATGCTGTTTACACGAGACGGCATTATAAACATCAGGAACAGACGCTGGGCTGAAGACCTGTCACCGGTAGACGCAGGGTCAGACTCGGAGATCAGCCGCACCTATTCAAAGGCTTACCTGCGCCACCTGGTGATATCTGGAGAGATGCTGGGTGCGCAGATAGCAACAATTCATAACCTGGCATTCTACCTCACTCTCGTGAGGGAGGCGAGGAAGAAGATAGTCGAAGGAACATTCGGACCATGGAAGGAAGAGACGGTAAAAAGAATTTCAGAGAGAGCCTGAGGAAGCTTACCCCGACGATACTGGACCGCTATATCATCAGGCAGTTCCTCGGCACGTTCCTCTTTTCGCTGGTGCTCATACTGGGCATAGCCGTCATCTTCGACTTCTCGGAGAAGATTGACGACTTCATCCAGAAGCAGGCTCCGCTGAAGGCTATCATTTTTGATTACTATCTCAACTTCATCCCATATTTTGCCACCCTCTTTGCCCCGATGTTTGTTTTCATATCGGTGATCTTTTTTACTTCGAGGATGGCTGTCAACACCGAGATCATAGCCATGCTCAACAGCGGCATGAGTTTCCCGAGGCTGCTTGTGCCGTACTTTGTCTCTGCCGCCTTCATTGCGGTGGCTGCATTCATGATGCTGAACTACGTGCTTCCGCATTCGAACATTGCCAGGCTTGATTTTGAGGAGAAGTACTACCGGAGGTCCGATTTCAGGCAGATCAACGTCTCATCGGTGCATCGCCAGGTATACCCCAACGTTTACATCTACATGGAGTCATACAACAAGATATCACAGAGCGGGCGCAATTTCAGCATGGAGAAATTCGACAAGCAGGGGAGGCTGGAATCCAAATTGACGGCCAACATGATCAGATGGGATACGACAACCAACAAGTGGGGGGCATGGTGGTACTATATCAGGGAGAATGACAGCCTGGGCGAGAGGATCACCTCCGGGCGGCGCATAGACACTGTGCTTAATGTGGGGCCTGACGATTTCACACGTGCACCGGAGTTTGTCTACACCATGACCCACGGTGAGCTTATTGACTACATTGATGTACTGCGGTCACAGGGCTCGGATGAGATAAAGCTCTATCTCAATGAGAAGCACCGGCGCAATGCCTCGCCGTTTGCCTTCTTTATTCTGACCCTCATTGGTGTTTCGCTATCTTCGCGCAAGATTAAGGGTGGCATCGGCATGCAGATAGGGCTGGGCCTGGCATTGACATTCTCATATATTCTGTTCATGCAGTTTGCTTCGCAGTTTTCACTGAAAGGCGACCTCAACCCGGCACTGGCAATGTGGATACCGAACATAATCTACTCTTTCATAGCCCTGGGGACCTACCTCTACGCACCGAAGTGACCCCGTGGCATTATGAGGGAAATTTGTTTATATTGCCGTGCTTTTTTTCAACGGTAAACACGGGGTAATAATCTAAACATAAACAGCTATGGCACTGGAAAAGAAGATACGGGAGCTCAAGGAGAAGCGCGAGAAGATGCTTCTCGGCGGCGGTGAGGAAGCTATCGGAAAACAGAAGGCGATGGGTAAGAATACTGCCCGTGAGCGCATTCTTGCCATTCTTGACGACGGCTCATTCAGTGAGTATGACATGTTTGTCGAGCATGATGCGCGCGACTTCGGTATGGACAAGAAACATCTGCCCAGCGACGGAGTGGTGATAGGCACCGGCACCGTCAGCGGCAATCCGGTGGCCATCTTCGCGCAGGATTTCACCGTTGCCGGCGGGTCGCTGGGGCTTATGCATTCGCGTAAGATCACCAAGATAATGGATCATGCACTGAAGATGAGGATACCGCTTATCGGCATCAACGACTCCGGGGGAGCGCGCATACAGGAGGGGGTCAACTCGCTTGCCGGTTACGGTGAGATCTTCTTCAGGAACACCATCTCCAGCGGGGTGATACCGCAGATATCTGTGATACTGGGTCCCTGTGCCGGTGGTGCGGTATACTCGCCTGCGCTGACCGACTTCGTCTTTGTGGTGGACAATATCTCCAAGATGTTCATCACCGGTCCCGAGGTGATCAAGACCGTTCTCGGGGAGGAGATCTCGATGGAGGCGCTGGGAGGTGCCCGTGTGCACTGCGAGACCTCCGGCAACGCTCATTTCTTTTCGGTATCGGAGGATGAGTGCTTCAGCCAGATAAAGAAGCTGATCTCATTCCTTCCCCGCAACAATGAGGTCAGGGCGGAGGTTGTTGAGACGGTGCCGCCCGACAGCAGCTATGATATTGAGAAGATTGTCCCGGGTGATCCCACCCTGCCTTACGATGTCAGGGAGGTGATCAGGGCTGTTGTTGACGGCTCCGATTTCTTTGAGATACAGGAGATGTATGCCCGGAATATGGTGATAGGCTTCGGGCGCCTGGGAGGCAGGACTGTGGGCTTTGTTGCCAATCAGCCACTGGAGATGGCGGGAGTGCTTGACGTTGACTCCTCGGACAAGGCGGCGAGGTTCATCCGTTACTGTGATGCCTTCAGCATACCCATCATCACCTTCGTTGATCTGCCGGGGTATCTTCCGGGCATAGACCAGGAGCATGCGGGGGTGATACGCCACGGTGCCAAGGTGCTCTACTCATACAGTGAGGCCACGGTGCCCAAGCTGACAGTGATATTGCGTAAGGCCTACGGAGGAGGATATATTGCCATGGGCTCACGACACCTGCGTGCCGATTTTGTCTTTGCATGGCCGACAGCAGAGATAGCTGTGATGGGGCCGGAGGGTGCTGCCAACATCATCTTCCGCAAGGAGATAACCTCTGCCTCCGATCCTGATGAGGTACGCCGCCAGAAGGTTGATGAGTACAAGGAGAAATTTGCCAATCCCTATGTGGCTGCGTCGCGTGGTTATGTGGATTCGGTCATTGAGCCTACGGAGACGCGCAGGCTGCTGCTCCACGGCCTTGAGGTCTCATCCGGCAAGCATGTTCAGATGCCATTCAAGAAGCATGGCATACCACCCTTCTGATCATCTCATGACACGTAACGATATGGAAAAGAGAGCGAACGACAGGATTAACATAGACCACACCTGGTATACCACCAGGATCAGTGCCCGCCATGCTGCGCGGAAGCCCTATGCGCCTGCCGACCCGGGCCTGATAAGCAGTTTCATCCCGGGAACGGTTGTGGAGGTGATGGTCAGTGTGGGTGACACGGTACAGGAGGGTGACGATATTCTGATCCTCGATGCCATGAAGATGAAGAACAGGCTCAAGAGCCATATAGCAGGCAGGGTGACTGCTGTCAACGTAAAACCGGGGGACAGGGTCACCAAGGGAGCAGTGCTGGCAGTGGTGGAGTGCTGATGAGTAAGATCATTACGGCTGCCCGGCATTTTTTATGCCCGGAGTGGTTTGACGCAATGAGCCTTCTGGTTTCGTGCCGGAAGTATTTAATGCAGATCTCCTTCTGATTTCGTGCCGGGTGATGTTTAGCGCAACTCTCCGGCTGTTTTCAGCAGGTAGCGTGATAGGTCACGCGGCAGTTCCGGCGGTTTGCTGAAGATACCGTATACTGAAGATCCGCTGCCTGACATGGATGCGTAGATAGCGCCTGCCTCATAGAGCGCATCTTTCATCCAGCCTATCCTGGGGTAACGCCTGATAATACCAGACTCAAAGTCGTTTACGACCCTCTCTCTCCATTCGGTGAGCGGCAGGCTCAGAAGCTCCCTGAGAGACTCACCGTCCGGGTCAGGATGACAGCCGGCATAGGCTTCGGCAGTGCTGACATTCAGATCAGGATAGAGCAGCGTGATGTGCCATGCGCTAAGATCGAGGGGTAGTTCCGACAGTATGTTACCAACGCCTTCGGCAAACGACGGGGTGCTGTCAATGAAGAAGGGAGCGTCACTGCCAAGTCTGCCGGCGAAGGATCGCAGCTCCTCCGCGTTGAGGCCGAAACTGAAATAGCGGTTCAGTGCCTTCAGCATGCCTGCAGCATCGGATGACCCGCCGCCGAGACCGGCACCTACCGGTATGCTCTTGTGAAGATGAATGCGGAGAAAGGGAAAATCGAACGAATGGCGCATCAGCTTCACGGCCTTTATGACAAGGTTGTCATCCGGATCGCTCTCCTCCATAACCCCGGTCACCGTCAGGGTGTCATTCCTCCTGTTGTCCTTCCTCACCACAAACTCCAGCGCGTCAGTCAGTGCAACAGGATAGAAGAAGGTCTCTATATTGTGATACCCGTCAGGCCGCTTTTCAACGATCCTTAGCCCTATGTTTATCTTGGCTCCGGGAAATACAACCATAACCGCCCCTCTCTTGCGAGATCAAAAATATAGGAACCTTTTCAAATATCCTCATCTTTCATCATTTTATCCGTTTTCAACATCTTTTTAACAACTGCTGTTTGAAACAAAAAAGAGAAGAGTTGGAACCCTGACTGTTGTTATTGTTAAATTTGACGACGGCGGGAGTATCCGGTTGTAATTTCCAAATAACTGATTAACAATTTAATATTTAATGTCACAGGTAACTTCAAGAGGAAGGCAGGATAAGAAGTCTTCAGTGGTTGTCATACCTGAGGGCGGCAGGGTGCCGCCTCAGTCGCCCGAGATGGAAGAGGCTGTTCTCGGAGCTGCCATGCTTGAGATAGAGGCTGCAAGGATGGTGGTTGACATGCTCAGGCCCGAGGTGTTCTATTCGGCAGCGCATCAGAAGATATTTGCTGCCATTCTTGAGCTCAACAAGCGGGATCAGCCTATCGACCTTCTGACCGTCACCCAGGAGCTGAAGAGGGTCAATGATCTTGAAGAGGCAGGCGGTGCGGTATATCTTACCGAGCTTACCTCCAGGATCGTCTCCGCCGCCAACATAGAGTATCATGCCCGCATTGTCATGCAGAAGTACATTCAGCGTGAGCTGATACGGGCAGCCACGCTCATTCAGAATATGGTATATGAGGACACTCTTGATGTCACCGAGTTGCTAGACAAGAGTGAGGATGAGCTGTTCAGGATAGCAGAGGGTAACATAAAACATGAGGTAGCTCCCATCCATGAGGTCATCAAGCAGGCTCTGTCGGAGATAGAGGAGCTGGGCAAGAAGGAGGATGCTCTTGTGGGGGTGCCTTCGGGCTTTACGAAGCTTGACAGGCTCACCTCAGGGTGGCAGAAGTCCGAGCTGGTGATCATTGCTGCCAGACCCTCGATGGGGAAGACGGCCTTTGCCCTCACCATGGCACGGAACATGGCCATTGATCACGGCAGGAAGGTGGCGATCTTCTCGCTGGAGATGGCCTCCATACAGCTGGTGAACAGGCTTATTGTCTCCGAGACCGAGATCCCCGGTGAGAAGATCCGCAACGGAAAGCTCTCAGCAGAGGAGTGGTCGCTGCTCGAGTCGCGCATCAAGTCGCTCACCGAGGCCCCGATATATATTGATGACACACCTGCCATCTCGGTCTTTGAGCTCAGGGCCAAGTGCCGCAGGCTCAAGGCCCAGGGCAAGCTTGATGTGGTCATTGTCGACTACCTTCAGCTGATGACCGGGCCGCCCGATGCGGGCAGCCGCGAGCAGGAGGTAAGTTCCATATCCCGGTCGCTGAAGAGCATCGCCAAGGAGCTGGCAGTGCCGGTGCTGGCACTCTCACAGCTCAACAGGTCGGTGGAGACGCGTGGTGGAAACAAGAAGCCCATGCTCTCCGACCTTCGGGAGTCGGGGGCCATTGAACAGGATGCCGACATGGTAGTCTTCATCCACAGGCCGGAGAAGATGGGGGTGTCACAGTTCGAAGACGGGCAGTCGACCAAGGGTCATGCTGATATTATCCTTGCCAAGAACCGAAACGGTCCGACAGATGAGATACTTCTTTACTTCAAGGAGGACCGTGCAACCTTCGTTGAGCCTGATGACTTCGGCAGTGAGGTCAGCTTCCCGGAAGCTGCGCCGGGAGGGGTATATACCCGTGGATCCAAGATGAATGATGATCTCTCGTCAGACTTCAGCGACTTCTCTCCTGACGATAACGGACGCAAGCCGCTATTCTGATTCTGTGGCTTGGCCTGCGTGTTTATCGCGGGAGCCGGCAACGGTTATCACTATCTCGCCCCGGGGGGCTGTCTCGCGAAAATGTGCTGCCAGTGATGCGAGGGTGCCCCGCACCGTCTCCTCGAACTTCTTCGTCAGTTCACGTGATACGGAGGCACGGCGTTCACCGCCGAGCACCGCTGCGAGCTCCTCCAGGGTCTTCACCACCCTGAAGGGTGATTCATAAAACACCATTGTTCTCTCCTCGACGGCGAGGGCTGAGATCCTCTTCTGCCTGCCTTTCTTCTGCGGCAGGAAACCCTCGAAGCAGAAGCGGT
>CALMRD010000088.1 GCA_937871625.1 uncultured Bacteroidales bacterium
ACATTTGTCATAGCGTTAACCGTTTTTTCGGTCAACGTATTTCAGGCACTGACAGCAGTGCGTCGTAAGTAATTGTCAGGCAGCAGGCCAGATTCAGTCAAAATTCGCAAATCCTTCAGAGTTTACGGACTTTATTGACTTTTGACCTTCAGACCTCAGACCTTCAGACCTCAGACCTCCAGACCTCAGACCTCCATTTAAAAGGTTGGTACTGCCGAGTTTGCCAGTGAGAGGTCAATCTCCTCTGCGGTGGCCTCATGGTCGGGCAGATAGCCTTCAAAATACTTCTCGTAGGCGGTGATGTCAAAGTGACCGTGACCGCTCAGGTTGAAGAGGATGGTCTTTGAGACGCCCTCGAGATCAGCACGGCGTGCCTCATCAAGAGCACCTGCGATGGCGTATGACGACTCCGGCGCAGGCAGGATGCCTTCCGTCCTGGCAAAGAGGATGGCCCCCTCAAAGCACTCACGCTGCATCTTGGCTTTCGCCTCAACAAATCCGTCCTTGCGCAGCTGGCTGACAAGCACCCCGGCACCATGATAACGCAGTCCTCCGGCGTGTATCTTGTCAGGAATAAAGTTATGCCCCAGCGTATACATCGGCAGAAGAGGGGTCATACCCGACTGGTCGCCGAAGTCGTAGGTGAACTTTCCCTTGGTCAGCTTCGGGCAGGAGGCAGGCTCCACGGCCACCAGCCTGGTCTGTCTGCCGTTCGTCAGGTTCTCGCGCAGGAAGGGGAAGGAGATGCCGGAGAAGTTGGAGCCTCCGCCAAAGCATCCTATCACCACGTCGGGGTAGTCACCGGCCTTGTTAAACTGTATCAGCGCCTCCTCACCTATGATGGTCTGATGGAGGATGACATGGTTGAGTACGCTGCCCAGTGAGTATTTGGTGTAGGGATCCTGGGCGGCTATCTCCATGGCCTCAGAGATTGCTATGCCAAGGCTGCCCGGCGACTCAGGGTCGTGCTCAAGCACCTTTCGTCCTGCAGCAGTCATGGTGCTGGGTGAGGGAACCACCCTGGCATTGTAGGCGTTCATCATGAGCTTGCGTCCGGGCTTCTGCTCATAGCTTACCCTGACCATGAAGACCAGCAGCTCCAGCCCGAAATGGTTGCAGGCATAGCTCATGGCACTGCCCCACTGGCCTGCACCGGTCTCCGTGGTGATGCGCCTCACTCCCTCCATCTTGTTGTAGTAGGCCTGCGGTATGGCGGTGTTTGCCTTGTGTGACCCGGAATAGTTGCCGCCCTCGTACTTGTAGTAAATCTTGCTCTTCGTGCCGAGAGCCTTCTCAAGGCTATGAGCCCGGAAGAGGGGAGAAGGACGGAAGGTCCGGTACAGATCGAGCACCTCATCAGGGATCTCAATATACCTCTCCTGTGAGACCTCCTGTTTTATCAGCTCCATCGGGAAGATGACCGAAAGGTCCTCGGGACCCACCGGCTTGCCGGTGCCTGGGTGAAGGGGAGGCAACGGCCTGTTGGGCATGTCAGCCATGATATTGTACCAGTTGCGGGGCATTTCGTTTTCTGTCAGCAGAATCTTTGTGATCTTTTCCATGTTTTTAAGATTTTGAGGTTAGATAAAAAAAAGAGGCGCACTGTGATCAGTGCGCCTCTTTGCATAATTATACTATACAGGTTATATAACGACGTGATTCACAGACTCATCCTTTGAGCTGCACCAGCGCCAGACATATAACGTGAATTGTTCCATCGATGCAAACATAGTGAAAATTCAATACCACAGCTGCTGCAGGGAATTTTTTTTTCACCTGCCGGCAGTTTTAACCTTTATTTTGAATTATGCCTTGCCGCCAGAACCTCCTCGATATCCGTAATACATACCGACCTGGCCCTGAGGAGTACCAGCAGATGGTAAAGCAGGTCGGCAGCTTCATTTTTGAAAAGATCAAGACTGTCATCCTTTGCTTCAATTATCAGTTCAACAGCTTCTTCTCCCACCTTCTGGGCGATCTTGTTGATACCCTTCCTATAAAGCCTGTTTGTGTAAGAATCAGATGCATCTTCAGTTATCCTGTCGCTGATAATCTTCTCAAGCCTGTAGAGGAATCCCTGAGCCTCCCGGTCGCCGAAGCAGGAGTATGTCCCCAGGTGACATACCGGACCTGCCGGCACCACCCTGACCAGCAGGGCGTCCAGATCACAGTCGGACACCATCTCAACCACGGTCAGGAAGTTCCCGGAGCTCTCTCCCTTGGTCCATAGCCTCTGCCTGCTCCGGCTGAAGAAGGTGACCCTCCCTTCGCTGACGGTTTTATTGTATGCCTCCTCATTCATGTAGCCAACCATCAGCACCTGCATCGTGGTGCTGTCCTGTATCACGGCCGGGATCAGGCCGTCTCCCTTGTTAAAATCGATATTCATCATATGATAATTTATTTTTAATGGTATGATAGCCTGTCCCGATTTATCGGGAGAACCTCCATGTAGTTGATTATTATATTATTATGTTTATGTATGCAAATACATGGAGGTTTCATACTCGTACGTTTATATTGTTTTTCTGAAGGTATCTTTTAAGGTCAGGTATCAGTATCTCGCCGAAGTGAAACACTGAGGCAGCCAGGGCAGCGGTGCACGATGTCTCTTCAAAGACCCTCCTGAAGTGGTCCATGGTTCCTGCGCCGCCTGAGGCAATGACGGGTATGTTCACCCTGTCGCTTACTGCAGCGGTAATGTCTGTTGAGAAACCCTCTTTTGTCCCGTCGCTGTTGACGGAGGTGAGGAGTATCTCACCGGCACCACGCAGCATTGCCTCCTCTGCCCATGGCAGTGCCCTGACCTCTGTGATTTTCCTGCCGCCGTTGATGCAGACCCGCCACTCACCATCAATGCGCTGTGCGTCAATGGCCACCACTATACACTGGCTGCCAAAGCTGTCCGCCAGCCTGGTTATCAGTGCCGGATCAAGAACGGCAGCGGTGTTGACGCTCACCTTGTCAGCCCCGGAGCTTATCAGGACCGATACATCCTCCCTGGTGCTGATGCCTCCCCCGACAGTAAAGGGGATGTTGATGGCATTGGCAATCTTCTCTACCAGGGGTGCTAGTGTCTTCCTCTTCTCATGTGTTGCCGTTATGTCAAGGAAGACAATCTCATCGGCAGCCTGGTCAGCATATGCCCGTGCCAGCTCCACCGGGTCGCCGGCATCCCGCAGATTGACAAAGCTCACCCCTTTTACGGTACGCCCATCCCTTATGTCAAGGCATGGTATTATTCTCTTCTTCAGCATAATGCAGCCAGTTCTGTAAGTGTTATTCTTCCTTCATAAATTGCCCTGCCGATGATTGCGCCTTCACATCCTGCATCACGGAGAGTCATGATGTCTGCTGAGGAGGTTATGCCGCCGCTGGCAATGAGTGAGAGACCTTTGATAGTGACTATCTCCCTGTAGATGTTGAACGATGGGCCGTCCAGCATCCCGTCTTTTTCAATGTCAGTGCACATGGCGTAGATGACGCCTTCCTTCCTGTAGCTCTGCAGGAAGCTGATTATGTCACTGTCAGATTCATTGAGCCACCCTGCGGTTGCCACCTTCCTGTTCCGGAAGTCGGCGCCAAGGATGATTCTTTCGGGGCCGTATTCCTGCAGCCACTGAAGAAAAAGCGAGGGTTGCGTCACCGCGATGCTCCCACAGGTTACCTGTGCGGCTCCGCAGCTGAACAGAGTGCGCAGATCGTCGTCTGACCTTATGCCCCCGCTGAAGTCGACCTTCAGTCCGGTATTGTGTGCAATGGTTTCAAGCACCCCGTGATTCCTGATTTTACCTTCCCGGGCACCGTCAAGGTCCACCAGGTGGAGGTATTTAATTCCGTGCTCTTCCATCTCCTTTGCCACATCAAGAGGGTCACTGTCATAGACGGTTTTCCTTGAGTAGTCGCCCTGAGCCAGCCTGACGCAGGCGCCCTCCATTATATCCATGGCTGCAATTATTCTCATAGCCTGAGGAAATTTTCAAGTATACGGGCTCCTGTCTCTGCTGATTTCTCAGGATGGAACTGGGTTGCAAAAAAATTGTCCCTGCGCATGGCCGCGGAGAAGGCCAATCCGTAATCGCAAACAGCTATGGTATAGCCGTTGACCCCTGCATAATAGCTGTGGACATAGTAGACATCGTCACCAGGACCAATACCCTTTAGCAGCGGGTCGTCACTAAGGCTAATGAAGTCATTCCATCCCATATGCGGGACCCTGGCTCCTGCAGGAAATCTTCTGACCGGTGTGTCAAAGATGCCCAGCCCTTCAGTGTTACCCTCCTCCGAAGAGGCGCACATGAGCTGCAGTCCCAGGCAGATGCCCAGTACGGGCTGCCTGAGTGAGACTATTACCCTGTCAAGGCTCTTCTCCCTGAGATGTCTCATGGCCGAGGCTGCCTCGCCCACACCAGGAATGATTACCTTTTCCGCACCGCTGATAATCTCAGGGTCGTCAGAGATAACTGCCTCATGTCCGAGTCTCTTAAGTGCCACCCAGACTGACATGATGTTTCCGGAATTGTATTTTAGTATTGCTGTCATAGCTGTCCCTTTGTTGATGGCAGGAGGCCGTCATCCGTTCTCGTGACTGCCATCCTCAATGCCCTGGCAAATGCCTTGAAGATGGCCTCAGTCTTATGATGCTCATTCTCTCCCGCAGCATGCACGTGTATGTTGCATTTTGCGGTGTCGCTGAATGATCTGAAAAAGTGTGAAAACATCTCTGACGGTATGTTACCCACCCTTTCCGACCTGTAGACGGCATCCCATGTCAGCCAGGGCCTCCCCCCGAAGTCAAGTGTCACCTGTGCCAGCGAGTCATCCATGGGAAGAGTGAAACCATAACGTCCGATACCTTTCTTACTGCCCAGTGCCAGGTTAAAAGCTTCACCCAGGACTAATCCCACGTCTTCAACCAGGTGGTGCTCATCAACTCTGAGGTCTCCGGTTGCCTTAAGGGTGATGTCGATACCCCCGTGGCGTGCCAGCTGCTCCAGCATATGATCGAGGAAACCCAGGCCTGTGGATATGCTGCTTCTGCCTGTTCCGTCGAGGGTTATCGAGGTCTCAATCCCGGTCTCACTGGTCTTCCTTGATACTGATGCACTTCTCGGTATCTTTTTCAGGAACCGCCGTATCTCATCCCAGTCGGTGGTGCAGAGTGCAGCCTCACCGTTTTTCTCCCTGCTGATCCAGATCGACCTGCATCCCAGATTGCGGGCCAGGGCGATATCAGTCAGGCGGTCGCCGATGACATATGACGATGCCAGATCCACACCCTGTGCAAGATATTGTGTCAGCATTGCCGTTCCCGGCTTACGGAAGGGGGAGTTCTCCTCCTCAAAGGAGCGGTCAATGAACTGTGCCGCGAATTTCACTCCTTCACCTTCGAGGATGGAGAGCATCTTATTATGAGGAGCAAGGAAAGCTTTTTCGGGAAATGCCGGCGTACCCAATCCATCCTGGTTTGACACCATTACAAGTTCAAAATCTGTCTCCCGGGAGATTGCTGAAAGGGCACATATTACCCCCGGGATGAATTCCAGCTTCTCCAGGCTGTCGGTCTGCTGGTCGTACGGCTCTTTTAAAATGGTACCGTCCCTGTCAATAAATAACACTTTTTTCATCTGCGATATATTTTCATACTTGTTTGTGATTGTAATCGCCTGAGCATTATATATTTATTTTGCCCAGTTCATCCAGCAGCCTGTCGTTCTCTCCCCTGGTACCAGCGGTAATACGCAGGCATCCGGCTATCTCGCGGCTTCTGTTCCTGACTATGATGTTCCTGCCCGTCAGCTTGTCATAGACAGTGTCAGCATCCCTGACCTTCACAAGCAGGAAGTTTGCATCAGAAGGCCACACCTTCTCAACGACTGGAATCGCTACCAGTTTTTCGGCAAGTCTCCTTCGCTCGGCTATCAGGGTATCGGTTTGTACGGTAATGGGTCTGAAGTCTCTGAGTCTCTGAAGTGCAGCCTCCTGGTTCAGGGTACTTATATTGTAGGGAGGTTTTATCCGGAAGAAGTACTTCAGTATGTCCGGTGACGCAAATGCCATCCCTACCCTTGCCGCCGCCATGCCCATGGCCTTGCTGAAGGTCTGCATGACGATCAGGTTGTCATAAAGCCCGATCTTTTCAATGAAGGAATGCCTTCCGCTGAAATCGGCATAAGCTTCATCAAGCACGACTACTCCACGGAAATTCCGGATGATAAACTCAATCCTGCCCGGATCCATGCTGTTGCCGGTCGGGTTGTTGGGAGAGCATATGAAGATCAGTTTAAGACGCTCATCTTCAAGAAACGGGGTGACCGCCGGAATATCGATATCGAAGTTTTCATCGAGTGGCACTTTGATAACCTCAACGTCATTTAGTGCTGCTGATACCTGGTACATACCGTATGTGGGCGGAAATATCAGTGCCCTGTCGGTACCGGGGTTACAGAAAATCCTGTAGCAGAGATCAATAACTTCATCGCTTCCGTTTCCCAGGAAGATGGTTTCCTCAGGCAGACCCTTCAGGGTGCTGATGGCAGCCCTGAGCTCACGCTGGTGCGGGTCGGGGTACCTGTTGAGCGGACCGAAGGGACTTTCATTGGCATCAAGGAAGATGCCATCTTTTGCCTCATATTCATCCCTGGCGGATGAATAGGGCACCAGGGCCCTTACATTAGGCCTTACCAGTTGATCTGTTCTGTTCATCTTCAAGAAATTTAAGTCTTACTGACACTGCGTTCATGTGTCCGCTGAGCATCTCTGCTCCGGCCATCAATTCGGTTGCCGGGCCTATTTTCATTATGCCTTCAGCTGTCACCTCCTGGAAGAAGATCTTCTTCATAAAGCTGGCGGTTGACAGGCCACTGTAGCTCCTGGCATAACCCCCTGTCGGAAGAGTGTGGTTGGGACCGGTCATATAGTCGCCAGTACTCTCGCTGCTGAAGTTACCCAGGAAGACTGACCCTGCGTTTACCACTGCAGCAGCGTGGCGTTGAGGATCTGCGGTAGCCAGGATCAGGTGTTCCGGGGCATACCTGTTGCTGACATCCAGGCATTCATCAATTGTGTCAAGCAGTATCAGTGAGCTGTTTTCAAGCGACTGCCTGGCGATGCTGTTTCTATCCAGCAGTGCTGCCTGTTTTTTAAGCTCCGCTTCCACCTGATCAACTATGATTTTACTGTCGGTGAGCATGATAACCTGGCTGTCGGTGCCATGTTCGGCCTGCGAAAGCAGGTCGGCCGCCACAAAGAGAGGGTTGGCGCTCTCATCGGCTATGACCAGCAGTTCACTGGGACCGGCAGGCATGTCTATTGCCGTTCCCTCCAGTTGCACAAGCTCCTTGGCCCTGGTGACGTAGCTGTTTCCGGGACCGAATATTTTATAAACGGAAGGGATTGATTCAGTGCCGTATGCCATGGCTGCTATGGCCTGTGCCCCGCCCACCGCATAGATGTCAGTCACACCAGCCAGCGAGGCTGCACAGAGGATGAGCGGGTTGACCCTGCCGTCTCTTCCCGGAGGGGTACAGATGATGATATCGCGGCATCCGGCGAGGCGTGCAGGTATGGCCAGCATCAGGACGGTGGAGAAGAGAGGTGCGGTGCCGCCGGGGATATAGAGTCCCACCTTCTCAATGGGCATATCGCGACTCCAGCACTTTACACCGTCGGCAGTCATCACCGGCTCAGATCCGGTCAACTGTGCAGAATGAAAAGCTGTGATGTTTGAAAGAGCTTCCTGCATTGCCTCCCGGAGCTCCGGGACAACAATTGCAGAAGCCTGATAAATGGTCTCCTCATCCACCTTGAATGAGGCCGGTGCATAACCGTCAAATCTCCGCGATAATTGACGCAGGGCGGCGTCGCCTTCGGACCTGACCATGGCAAGGATCTCCCTTACAGTGCTGTCAATATCTCTGTTGGCTGCTGACGGCCTGCCGAGAGCAGCGCTGATCTCTTCCGGACCCGGGTAGATAAGTCTCTTCATCACAGTATCATTTTTTCTATGGGTATTACCAGGATGCCCTCGGCTCCTGCCTCCCTGAGCTGGTCGATCCTCTCCCAGAACTCATCTTCCTTGACAACGGAGTGGAGGCTGCACCATCCCTTTTCCGCCAGCGGCAGTATGGTCGGGCTCTTCATGCCCGGAAGGATACTGCAGATATCCGCAACGGCCTCTTCGGGGGCATTGAGCAGTATGTACTTATTTTCCCTGGCATTTCTTACAGCCCTTATCCGGAAGAGCAGTTTCTCAAGTATCTTTTTCTTTTCGCCGCTGAGGTTCCTGTTTGCTATGATGACCGCCTGGCTTTTCATGATGGTCTCCACCTCACGCAGGCCATTGGTAATCAGGGTGCTGCCGGAGCTGACGATATCGCATATCGCATCTGCGAGACCAATGCCCGGAGCTATCTCCACGCTGCCGCTCAGCTCCTCTATCTCTGCATTGATGCTTCTTGCGGCGAAATACTCACCGAGAAGTACCGGATAACTTGTGGCCACCTTCCTGTTAATGAAGAATCCGGGGCCTGTGTATGTCTCGTCCTTAGGGATGGCCAGGCTGAGGCGGCAGCCGGCAAAACCCAGCTGTTCAAGCAGCTCCACATCCTTCTTCTTTTCATATACCGTGTTCTCACCCACAATACCGATATCAGCAACCTGCTGTTCAACGTACTGGGGTATGTCATCATCACGGAGAAGGAGTATCTCAACGGGGAAGTTGCCTGCAATGACCTTCAGGCTTCCTGAGCCGTTGGTGATCTTTATGCCGCACTCTTCAAACAACCTGCGGGAGCTCTCACTCAGTCTTCCGCTCTTCTGGATTGCAATTTTCAGTATGCTCATTTAACTCTTCAGTTTTACTGAGCAGACCGTGCGACAACAAAAAACCCGCCTGATCTGCTCAGACGGGTTTATGATATTCAGTTTTCACCATACACCATTTTCATCTCGCCTGAGAGCAAGTATGAGAATGATGATGATGCAGTCTATTTGTAGTCATTGCCAATTATACCGCTGCAAATATAACGATTTATTGAAACACACCGCAAGGTAAATAGTCTCCATTAGAAATTCCTTCTGATATATTCTGCTATCCAGTTACCGGTTTCTGATGTTGATTTCGGATACACAGGGTCAAGGTCAACTGTTACAATGCCAGCCTCGACAGACTTGCCTACGGCTTCTGATATTGCTCCTGCCTCCTGCTTCAGGTTAAAGGCCATATCGAGCATCATGGCGGCGGAGAGGATTGTTCCGGCAGGATTTGCAATATTTTTCCCTGCCGCCTGGGGATATGAACCGTGGATGGGTTCGAAGAGTGGTGTTGAGGTGCCGATTGACGCTGAAGGCATCATTCCCATGGAGCCGGAGATGACGCTGGCCTCATCGGAGAGGATGTCGCCGAACATGTTCTCAGTCACAATGACATCAAAGGAGGAGGGAAACCGGATCAATTGCATGGCAGCGTTATCAACAAACATGAAATCCATATTTATATCACCGTACTCCAGCGCAACATCTCTGGCTGTTTCTCGCCAAAGCCTCGATGTAGCCAGTATGTTTGCCTTATCTACCACCGTTACCTTTTTTTTCCGCTGCATCGCATATTCGCATGCAAGCCGCACTACGCGTTCTATCTCGTAACGATGGTAAACGCAGGTATCGTAGGCTGTGTTTCCCTCTTCCGATCTCCCCTGGGGTCTTCCGAAATAGAGGCCTCCCGTGAGTTCGCGCACCATTAAAATATCAGTGTTGAGGGCTATCTCTCTCTTTAGGGGGGACATCTCAATCAGTGCCGGGAATGTTTTTACCGGCCTTACGTTGGCATAGAGGCCAAGCTCGCGGCGCATGGCCAGCAGTCCCTGCTCAGGCCTGACCCTGACAGCGGGATCATTGTCATATTTCGGGTCACCTATAGCTCCGAACAATACAGCGTCCGACTTCCTGCAGAGCTCCAGCGTCTCATCAGGCAGGGGGCTGCCGGTACGGTCAATGGCGGCGGCACCTATAAGTCCGCCCGTAAAGTGAAATTTATGACCGAACCTCTCTCCCGTGGCCAGCAGCACTTTGCAGGCCTCTTCAGTCACCTCGGGTCCGATGCCGTCACCGGCAAGAAGTGCTATTTTATATTCCATCTGAAACTGATATTAATTTTTTATATGCAGGTTTGATCTCATTGTTTTCGATAATGTTGAGCATCTTTTCCGTTGCCTTGATGGCCGACTCAGTCTGGTCAGCATCCAGGCCCCTGGTTCTGAACTCCCTCCCCTGGTGACTCCATCTGATAACCGTCTCAACAAGAGCATCGGTCTTTCCCCCGGGAGGTATAGATACCTCATAGTCAGCAAGCACCGGCAGCTCTCTTCCCATCTGGTCATATATCTTCCTGACCGCTTTCATAAAAGCGTTATACTGACCGTCGCCTGACGATGTCTCCTGGAATAGAAGGCCGTCAATCTCCAGCTGTACACTGGCAGAGGGTTTTAGTCCGTATGAGAGAGTGAGGGAGTAGTTCTTAATGAATATTTTATATGACGAGCGGTCGTTGCCAAGCACATCCGCGATGATGAACGGAAGGTCTTCAGTGGTGACCGTCTCCTTCTTGTCGCCCAGCTCAATGACCCTTTCAGTCACCCTGGCCAGCGACTCCTGGCTCAGTTCCAGCCCGTACTCTTCCAGGTTCTTTCTTATTGTAGCCTTGCCCGACTGTTTCCCGAGGGCGTAGGTTCTTTTTCTGCCGAACCGTTCCGGCCGCAGATTACTGCAGTAGAGGTTATCCTTGTTGTCGCCGTCAGCGTGAATGCCTGATGTCTGGGTAAAAACATTTGCCCCTATGACAGGTTTGTTGACTGGTATCCTGATGCCGCTGAATGTCTCCACGATACGGCTGACTCTTGTGATTTCGTACTCATTTACACCTGTAACACCCCCGAGGTGGTCATTAAGCAGTCCGATCACACTTGAGAGAGGGGCGTTACCGGCTCTCTCACCGAGGCCGTTGACCGTGGTATGTATTCCCCTGATGCCCGCGGTCACAGCCGAGTACACGTTTGCCACCGCCAGGTCATAATCATTATGAGCATGAAAATCAAAGTGGAGTGAGGGGTGTCTTTCGGTCATCTGCCTGCAGAACAGACTGGTCTGGTCAGGGTTCAGAATACCAAGGGTATCAGGAAGCATAAACCGTCTTATCTTTTCATTACTGAGTGAGTCAATCATGAAAAGCACATATTCCTTCGAACTTATCATACCGTTTGACCAGTCCTCAAGGTAGATATTGACCTGCATGCCGTTTTCGTCGGCCACTCTTACAATCTTCCTGATGTCGTCAAGATGTTCTCCCGGGGTCTTTCTCAGTTGTTTTTCAAGATGACGCAGTGACCCCTTGCAGAGCAGGTTGACAACCATCCCTCCGGCTTCTCTTATCCAGTTTAGTGAGGTGTCGCCGTCAACGAACCCCAGTACCTCTATTTTGTCGAGCATGCTGTGCCGGGCTGCCCATCGTGTTATCAGACGCAGAGCCTCCTGTTCGCCGGCAGAGACACGGGCCGAGGCCACCTCAATGCGGTCTACCTTCAGATCCCTGAGGAGCAGGGTAGCTATATGCAGTTTCTCGGGAGGTGAATAAGATACACCCTGTGTCTGTTCGCCATCCCTGAGTGTGGTATCAAGTATCTCAATTTTCACGTTGACCTCCTTGCTTCAAATGCCGTTATCTCATCTCTCATGGCGAGCAGGTAGTCGATGTTGTCAAGACCCTTTAACAGGCACTCCTTTTTAAAGGCATTTATCGCGAAACTGACAGAAATGGCTGCCTCCTCCGATGAAAGCATCTGATTTTCAAGATCAATTTTCACCTTCATTTGCGGGTTACTTATGATCAGTTCCGTGAGCCCTGCAAGGGTCTCTGCCGGTATCTC
>CALMRD010000089.1 GCA_937871625.1 uncultured Bacteroidales bacterium
GGACGACGGGAAGTCGATCTGGTTTGAACTGACGAACAGCTCTGACCTGCCGATGGAACTTACCGGAGGGCCAGAGGGAGCACCGACTGCCGTAAGCCTGCCGGCAAGAAGCAGTGTGATCATCAAGGCAGACCGCAGGTACCTTGACGAGCCTCTCAGCTATGAAGTAACCAACATCATCACCGGCAGCAACAGTGTCCTGAAAGCCGGGATAAGGCCGGCAGCTGACTGACCGGATCCGCCATGAGCTGCCGGGCACTCGGTAAAGAGGGGTGGCCTTGGCCTCCCTTTGAGGGAACGATCGGCCTGTCGCTAAAGCGGCACGATCCGGAATGAGTAGACATAACTGCCATCACGCAGGCAGTATTCAGGGTGGGTACGTGCACCCCATGAGTCATCGCCGCCTACACCCATCTGGCCGTAGTCAATATTGACCCGCACCAGATCCCGCGCTTTAACGTCATCAATATGGGTGTTGACCAGTTTTGCATCAGGCCTGTATCCGGCCAGGCTGCCCGGCGACTCGAAGTCGTCATGCAGGAAGTTCATAGCTGCAAAGCTGAGGAGGGGGTTACCTTCCACCCGTATGCCCCGGCCGTCACCGGCGGTGATGGTGAGCCACCTCGTATCCGTCCTGTAGCCGTTCTCCTGGGGCCTGACATAGGGTACGTACTGATCGGCCACGCTGCTCTCGTAAACACCTACGAAGGCAGAGCTCTTACGGTCGATATAATTCTCATGCGGTCCCCGGCCGTACCATGACAGGCCGGTGAACCTGGCAGGCATGATCATCTGCATGCCTATCCGAGGCACCTCCTCCAAACTCCTGTCTCTTTTTGTGAACCTGAATGACACTTCAATAATGCCGCCGGCATGTACAGTGTACCCGGTCTCCAGCATGGCTATCGTCCTCCCGTCCAATCCGGGAATATCATGGATGAACCCCACCCTGGCACTCTCCATCCCGGGACGAGAGATATGCGCTGACCTCATCATCGCTTTCTCTCCTGCCTCCCTCCAGTCGGCGTTCCTCTTGTCCATACTGTTGCCGTAGTCGTTATCTGTCGGTGCCCTCCAGAAATCGGGTCGCGGACCCGACAGCAGCAGCTCCTCGCCACGAACGACATAAGATCTGATCACCCCGGCAGCCATGTCAAAGACAACCGAAAACTCTTCTCCTGCCACGGTGAGCTCGCTCTCTTCACTCTTCAGGTCCAGCAATGCAAGGTTGTCGGCGGCACTCTCCTCTGCTTCCCGGTAAAACGGCAGAAGCATCTGTTCGGAGGCATAAAGGTGATCCTGCGGAATTATACCCCACTCATCGGTCCTGGTCATGTAGAAGTTAAGGAAATACTCCGTGCCAGGC
Source organism: uncultured Bacteroidales bacterium (assembly GCA_937871625.1). Lineage (GTDB taxonomy): Bacteria > Bacteroidota > Bacteroidia > Bacteroidales > VadinHA17 > SR-FBR-E99. The sequence goes on from CALMRD010000089.1 coordinate 1,367, forward strand.
TCCGGTTCGATGGTTCCGTAAGGTATCTCCACGGTCGCCGAGGCTCCGGGGGCCAGATCAAGCTGGTCCAGGTTGCCGGAGTCCATCAGCACTCCGTCAGCCAGCACCTCCCAGTTGATGGTGAAGAGGGAAAGGTTCGTGAAGTCATACCTGTTCGTGACGGTCACCAGGCCTTTTGACAGGTCGGCAGGTGTAAAAGCGGCATACTGATACACCTTTTTGACCTCGCTGAGGGCAGGATGAGGCATGCGGTCAGGACTCACCAGCCCGTTGCAGCAGAAGTTACCGTCACTGTATGACCCCACCTCTCCGTAGTCGCCGCCATAGGCATAATACTCCTCACCCGTATCACTTGTCTCCAGCAACCCCTGGTCCACCCAGTCCCATATAAAACCGCCCTGGAGTATATCATACTTCTCTATCATATCCCAGTAGTCCTGCAGGTTGCCGGTGCTGTTGCCCATGGAATGCGCATATTCACACATGATGTAAGGACGGTCATATCCCGGCCTGCCGGCGCTGAGGGCATACCTCTCCATCTCTTCAATGGAGGGGTACATCGGACACCAGATGTCAGTGTGCCTCTCAGGCGTGTGGGTTATCTTCTCTGCCCTCTCATATTGAACCGGGCGGGTATTGTCCCTCTCCTTTATCCATTTGTATGTCGCCACGAAGTTCTGTCCGTCGCCGGCTTCGTTGCCCAATGACCAGGTGATGACCGACGGGTGGTTCTTGTCGCGCTCCACCATCCTCTCAGTGCGAAACATATGCTGCGCCAGCCACTCCGGCTTATGTGCCAGGGTGACATCGGGATGATAGCCGATGCCGTGTGATTCAATATTTGCCTCGTCGATAAGATAGAGACCATACTGGTCGCACAGCTCATAGAAGCGTTCCGGCTGAGGGTAGTGGGATGTGCGCACGGCATTGATATTGTGCGTCTTCATCAGCTTGATATCCCTGAGCATCAGCGCCTCATCTATGGTATGCCCGTTGATCGGGTCATGCTCATGCAGGTTGGTACCCTTGAGGTTAACGGCCTTGCCGTTGATGAGAAAGCGGCCATCCATGACCTCCGCAGTGCGAAAACCGATGCGACTGCTGACACTCTCCAGCACCCTGCCTCTGCTGTCAGCAAGGGTCAGTACCAGGGTATAAAGCGATGGCGACTCCGCCGACCACGGCTTCACCTGCGGCACCTCTCCCCTCATCTCCACCACTGCCACGCTGTCAACGGCCTCCGCAACCCTGGTATCACCGAATATCTTGGTGGCCCCCTCGTACAGTCCTGCCTCCAGCCTTAATCCGGCGGGTTTTCTCTCCGTGCTGGACATTTCAACAGTAAGATCCAGGAAACCGTCAGTATATTCATTTACAAGCGTCGCCTTCGCAAAATAGTCACGTATAAATGCCTTCGGCCTGGCATGAAGCCATACCGAACGCTTTATCCCGCTGAGCCTGAAGAAATCCTGGCACTCGAGATAACTCCCGTCGCTGTACCTGTAGACCTCCACCGCAACAGTGTTGCGACCCCTCCTCAGGAAGGGCGTAATGTTGAACTCAGACGTGGTCTTGCTGTCCTCACTGTACCCGGCATGCTCTCCGTTTATCCATACATGGAAGGCAGAACTGACACCGTCAAAAGTAAGGAAGATCTCCTTCTCCTTCCACTCTTTCGGCAGGATGAAGGTTCGCCTGTAAGACCCGACTGGATTGTCGGAGTGATCAATGAGAGGCGGATTGACCTTAAAGGTGTAGCTTGCATTTACATAGTATGGAATGCCGTACCCCTCGCGTTCCCATGTTGAAGGCACCTCAATCTCATCCCACCCGCGGGTGTCATAGTCGTCACGGAAGAACCAGTAGGGGCGTTCAGCAGGTACGGGAGCATAGTTGAACTTCCAGGTGCCGTCGAGCCACAATACATTTGGTGATTCCCGCCATCCTGCATTGAGGGCCGAGGAGTTATCCGGGAAGCTGACCATGGTGGCATGAGGTTTCATGGTATTGATCGTATTCACAGCCGGATCCTCCCATTCAGGGGTTGCCTTCTCCTGCCATTCAGTCTCGCTGTAGTCGGTATACCGATGGCATGCGCCGAAGAGCAGTGCCAGCAGGGAAACAGTGATCAGTGTCTTTTGCATAGCCGGTTGGTTTAGGTCCTCCCCAAACTTACAAAAATCCCCGGATCTATTATAGCAAGATGAGAATCAGGGTCACCGACCCTGCATATAAAGAAGAATGTAAATCCATTTTCCGGTTCATGCACCTACCCGGATCAAATCCGGCAGTGACAGTTGCCTGGCAGGTCCTCCGTACAAAGTCATATGATGAAAATATCTTTCGGGAAGAGCCTGTGAGATATATTATTCGGCGGTCAGATTCAGTTGCCCGGCAGGTCCTCCGGCCTGTTGATGTTGGTAAAGGCCTTTGTTGTCGCAGCGTCGGAGGGCAGCTCCATATAACGGGTGTCAACGAGCCTGTAAAAGTCGATTACCGCCGGGCTGCTGTCTGAAAGGAGGTAGTCGTACAGCTTCTTATGAATGGTGCAACTGTATAGAGAGTGCATCGGCTCAGCAAGGCCGTTTACCCTTGGCACCAGGATATCTGACGGTGTGCTGAGCATCTCCCTGGCCTGCTGCCTGATAAGATCCTCCGAAAGCCACGGCATGTCACCACCAAAGACAAACAGCAGGGGTGTGGCGGAGGCCTGCATGGCTGACTCGATGCCGGCCAGGGGGCCCATGCCTTTAAAGTTGTCAGCTGTCAGGCGTACCCCCTGAGGAACAGGACTCCCTTCAGGCCATCCTGCAATTATGATCTCATGGAATAAGGGGTCCAGAACAGAGATAATACGATCTATGATGGGCACTCCGGCCACCTCAATGAACGACTTGTTGATGCCGCCGAAGCGCCTGCTCCTGCCTCCGGCGACTATTGCCGCGGTTATGTCAGGAAAAGGCTTTTTCAGAATAGTCCGCTTATCTGTCCGTTACTGTCAATGTCAATCTTTTCGGCTGATGGCGTTCCGGGCAATCCCGGCATGCGCATAATAGCCCCGGCTATGGGAACCACGAACCCCGCACCTGATGAGAGCTCCACACGCCGAATGCGCACGGTGAAATCCCGGGGGCGGTTACGCAGAGACTGATCATCGGATAGCGACTTCTGGGTCTTGGCAATGCAGACGGCAAGGTCATCAAGCCCCAGCTCGTCAATCTTTTTCATCTGCTCCTTCGCCTCAAGGGTATATTCCACATTCCTCGCACCATACATCAACGAGGCTATGGTTTCGATCTTCTTCTCTATGCCCCATGACATATCATAAAGAGGCGTGAAACAGTCGGCACAGGAATCGGCAGCCTCAACGACAGCTTTGGCAAGCTCGACGGCACCCTTGCCTCCGTCGGCCCAGGCAGTATTGACAGCCACCCTCACATTGTGCTCTTCACAGTACTTCTTCAGCAGTTCAATCTCAGCATCCGTATCGGAGTTGAAACGGTTGACGGCAACAACAGGCCTGAATCCATAGTAGTGCATGTTCTCAATATGCTTGTCGAGGTTCTCGAATCCCCTGCCGAGGGCATCGAGGTTTTCGTTCCCCAGTTCCGACAGCTTCATGCCGCCATGGTACTTGAGCGCCCTGATGGTGGCGACAATCACTACCGCATTGGTTTTGAGCTTTCCGACCTGCGACTTGATATTGAAGAATTTTTCTGCTCCCAGTTCGCTGGCAAAACCGGCTTCTGTGACCACATAATCACTCAGGGAGAGGCCCATGCGGGTAGCCAGTATTGAATTGGTACCCTGTGCTATGTTGGCAAAGGGTCCGCCATGAATAATGGCCGGTGTCCCCTCAAGCGTCTGTACCAGGTTGGGCTTCAGGGCATCCTTCAGCAGCGCCGCCATGGCACCCTGGGCCTTGAGGTCACGGGCATATATCGCCTTGCCCTCGTAGGTGTACCCGATAAAGATTTTGCCCAGACGATGCTTCAGATCATCAATACCGGTGGCAAGGCAGAGTATGGCCATCACCTCCGAAGCCGCCGTAATGTCAAAACCCGTCTCCCTGGGAACCCCCTGGGTTGTTCCGCCAAGACCAACCACTATGTCGCGCAGGGAACGGTCGTTCATATCCATCACCCTCTTCCAGGCTATAGTCCTCGGGTCAATTCCGAGATTGCCGCTCTTTGCCTGGATGTTGTTGTCTATCATTGCGGAGAGCAGGTTGTGAGCCTTCTCCACGGCAGAGAGGTCACCCGTAAAATGGAGGTTGATATCCTCCATAGGTATCACCTGTGAGTACCCACCGCCGGCAGCACCTCCCTTGATGCCGAACACAGGGCCCAGAGAGGGTTCGCGAAGCACCACGGTTGCCTTCTTACCCATCTGGTTGAGACCCTGGGCCAGCCCGATGGAGGTCGTTGTCTTTCCCTCGCCGGCAGGTGTCGGTGTGATGGCGGTCACCAGGATGAGTTTTGCGCGGGCAACTCTTTTTTCATCTATCAGTGTCAGCGGTAGTTTCGCCTTGTATTTTCCGTACAGTTCAAGGTCGTCAGCTGTGAGACCCAGCTTTTCGGCCACCTCTGCTACAGGCTTGATTTTGGCACTCTGTGCAATCTCGATGTCAGTCTTCATTCGTTTATCTGAAATTTATTTTATTGGTCGAATGGACTTGCATGATTTTTTTATATGAAAACCTGTTGGGAGTTCCTGCTCATGCAAGTTTCATTGATGCTCTTTATTTACTCAAATATATATCTATATACTCACAGAGAACAAATAAACATTGTGAAAGTTTAGTTCAACAACAATCCGTTTACAAAATTTCCGTGTAGCCGGGCGGGGCAGTCATCCTCAGCCTCCACTGCCGGGGATATCCGTTGTTGACCCTGCTGCCCAGGTTATTGACAAATCCCAGGGGGATAGCGCGATATCTGACCAGAACCCTTCCTGCAGGTATTCTCTCCGGCAGTATCGGTTCCAGCCTCAGGTATGCCAGAGCCTCATCACGGGTGAGATCATGTTCAGGAAATGAACCCGGCATCCGCCTGACTGACATTGCCAGGTCATGGGCAGGAATAAGAATATCGTTCTTGATCTCGCCGATCATCGTCCCGTACTTGATGACATTCAGTGACCCGCTGATCTGCGACACGAGTCCGGCATCGGCAGCCAGGGCGATGATACGACCGTTCATGACTGCCAGCCTCTCCCTCTCAAATGAAGTTAAGGTCGACGCCTCATCAGATGCCTTTGCTGAGCTTTTCCCATCGGCACGAATGCCGGGACTCAGACTGCTGCCCGAATAGCGGCTGCCGGTTTTGTTGTTCCCGCTGTGACCGGCGTTGTGGCTCCCACTCTTTCCGGTGTTGCGGCTCCCGGCGTTGCTACTCTCACTGTGGCCAGGGTTGCTGCTCCTGAAACTGCTGTTCCCGGAGCCGGGTCTCACTGTACCGGGTCTCTCGTCGTCATCGTAATCTATCGGCTTTCGCAATGCCGCTATGAAGAAGCCCTCCCCCCTGACCCTGCCGGGGTGAAATCCGTACCCCGTCACACCCCCATACCTGATCTCCGTGATCCCATCCATGCCAGTGATATCTGCAGCCAGCGACTCAGCACCTGTGCTCTCACCCAGCCATGAGACGTTATGCTCATTCTCTGCCGGGTTGAAGGTGCAGGTGGAATATATGAATATGCCTCCCGGCCTTAGCGCCTGCCATGCCTCCATGACTATCCTCCGCTGCCTCTCACTGCATAGCCTGGCGTTGGAAGGAGACCACTCCCGCACAGCCACGGGGGCACGAAACATACCCTCCCCCGAACAGGGAGCGTCAGCAACAATAACGTCAAAAAAACCGGAAAGAGATGCCAGACGGGAAGGATCGCTCTGCGTCACCATTGTGTTGCCAATACCCCACTTCGTAATGTTCTCGGCCAGTACGGCGGCCCTTGCTCCGATGACCTCATTGGCCACCAGCAGTCCGTCATCACCGATAATTGAAGAGAGATGTGTGCTCTTGCCACCCGGGGCACCGCATAAATCAAGTACGCGGAGGCCATTGCGGCCTGCCGTCAGCTGCCTGAAGAGCTCACCGGTAAACATGCCCGATGATTCCTGGGGGTAGTAGACACCGGCATGATATAACGGGTCAAAAGCAAAGAGTGTCTTACCCGGCAGGTAGTAACCGTCAGGCTCCCACCTTACCCTCTCATACGCGGTGACTGCCACCTTCCATTTGTGCCTGTTGACGCGCACCGACGGCTCGCCGGGCTGCTGCAACGCAGAGGTGAGCCCCGCTGCATCAATATAGGGCTGACTGGCTATCCGCTCCAGGAATTTTTCGGGAAGCATTTCGCTTAACTGTTCGGACAAAGATAACCAATTGCTTATGCTATCAGCTCACGTCCTGAGTCTCTGAGCAATCCGACTGACCATTTAATGATGACCGCTGAGCTGATCAGTGCTGCTATTGCATCAACATATGGCAGACCCCAGATCATCGCTGTCACCAGCCCCACGATAGCAGCCACACTTGTCACGGCATCGGCAAGTACATGAAGGTACGCTGCCCTTATATTATTATCCCTCTCTTCATGGTCATGGTGCAGAAGAAACGCACTGAGTATGTTAACTCCCAGGCCGATGAAGGCTATCATTATGGCCTCCCTGTACTCAATGACCCTCGGGTTGATGAACCGGCCTATGGCACCGGCGATGATCATGCCTGCAAATATCAGCAGTATGAGACCACTGGTATATCCGGCCAGGGTGAGGATCCTATCCTTGCTGCCTGTAAAGGAGGGCTTTGCCGAGAGTCTCTGTACCAGCACATAGGCAGCCCAGCTGAGACCGATGGCCAGCACATGTGATCCCATATGAATGCCGTCGGCAAGAAGCGCCATGGAGCCTGTAAGCCACCCTGCAATGATCTCCACCACCATGGTTGCCGCCGTCAGTATCACCACCCATCCGGTCCTCTTCCTGTTTCTTTCAATTGCTGTCACATCCAATAAACGATAAAAGCCCTTACTTTGTTTATTTTTTGGTGGTTATCTCTTTGCCTGTCGATCTGAGACACCTTAAGAACTCAATTGATCTATTCATTAATCCTGATCTCCCTGCCTGTAAGCCTCAGGCGGGCTGTCGCCACACCTGTGAACTGCGGGTCAGACGAACCGGAGAAGCCCGGCTGTTTGCCTCCCACGGCAACGGTGAACCATCCGGGTTCGATACCTCTCTCCTCCTTATCATTGATTATCGAGAATTGTTCTGCACTCATAACAAACTCAACCTGGCGGCTCTCGCCTGGTTCAAGGCTGATCCGCCGGAACGCGGCAAGCTGTCTCAGTGGTCGCGGTGTGGAGGCCTTCTCATCTGTCAGGTAGAGCTGCACAACCTCATCGCCGGCCATACTGCCGGTGTTGGTGACGGTGACTCTCACGGTCACGTCACTGCCTGTCACAGACTTCTCCGGCATCTCAAGTGCCGAGTAGCCGAATGTGGTATAGCTAAGCCCGTAGCCAAAGGGATACAACGGCTCGCCGGTGAAGTACCTGTATGTGCGGTTGGTCATATCATACTCATCAAACGGCGGCAGCTGGTCAACCGACCTGTAGTATGTCACCGGCAGGCGCCCGGCAGGATTATAGTCGCCGAAGATAACGTCGGCCACCGCACTGCCTCCCTCAACGCCGGGGTATCCGGCCAGCAGCACAGCAGGAGCCTTCTCCTCAGCCTGCAGCGAGGCTACCGGGCCTCCGTTCATCAGGATTACCACAACCGGCTTCCCTGTATTTATCATGGCCTTAAGGAGTTCCTCCTGGTTTTTGGGCAAATTAAGGCTGGTGCGGTCGCCGCCTGCGAAACCCTCAATATGTATCCCCATCTCCTCCCCTTCCAGCCTCTGTGACAGGCCCAGAGCAAGCACAATGACCTCTGCCAGGTTAGCTGTTTCCACCGCCTCCTCAAGCAGATTCTCCCTCGGAAGTGCCCACAGGAGCTTCATGTCAGCATCACCACCCCAGTTTCTGTATACTACCTCGATCCTCTTCCTTTCTCCGGCTGTGAGATCAATCTCCACCTCCTTATGAAATGCATGATGCTCACCCCTGTAACGAATAAGAGTATCACCTTCGACAATCACCAGGTAATCAGATGACCCCCAGGCTCCGAGCGCATACCTGCCAGTAACAGGAGGAACAAGGTCAGTTGTCCATCGTATGCCGAAATCATTGACAGGCATCAACTGGTGCGGTGAGTTGTTATCCCAGTAGAAATCAATTTTGTCGTCCATCCTGGTGAAAAGAGGATCACCCTTCATCTCCCTGCTATCATAGTATTCTCCTTTTACTCCCTGTCTTCCGTCAGGAGTTGACAGAAAACATGAAGGTATCACAACCAGGTTGTGTATTCCGGGAGCCAGATCACTGCCTTCAGCATATAAAATTTCAGTACAGTCACCGGCCTTGGCCCTGATGCCGTCAAGCACGGTGACCGGTTCCTTTGGGATTCCGTTGTAATTGCCAACCAGCGACTCCCAGTTATCCGCATTGGGTCCTACCACTGCTATACTCCTTATTCCCCTTTTAAGAGGAAGCAATCCGGCCTCATTCTTCAGGAGCACGATGGATTCGCAGGCAGCTTTCCTTGCCAGCGACCTGTTGTAGTCAGAACAGTTGGCCTGGTAAGGTATCTGTGCATATTCAACAATACTGTCGGGATCGAACATACCGAGCCTGAAGCGGGCCATCATCACCCTCTTCACTGCCCTGTCAATATCGGCTTCTGTGATCAGTCCGCGCCTGTATGACTCCATAAGGTGCCGGTAGTCAACGCCGCACTCCAGGTCGGTGCCGGCCTTGAGCGCCTGTGCTGCCGCCTCGGCAGCATCGTCTGCATAACCCTGGAATCTATAAAAGTCCGAGACAGCCCAGCAGTCGGAGACAACATAACCTTCAAAGCCCCATTCATCCCTGAGAATCCCGTAGAGTTCCTCACTGGCGCATGCCGGGTGGCCCCGAAACTGGTTGTAGGCCCCCATCACTGAATAGACACCACCCTCCTTTACCAGTGTGCGGAAGGCAGGGAGATATGTCTCACGCAGATCACGCTCACCTGGCTCCGCATTGAACTCATGCCTCAGAGGCTCGGGACCCGAATGAACTGCATAATGCTTTGCCGTAGCCACCGTCTTGAGATACCTGGTATCAGACCCCTGCATGCCCTGAACAAAACGAAGCCCCATGCGGCCTGTAAGATATGGATCCTCTCCGTATGTCTCATGGCCCCTGCCCCATCTCGGATCCCGGAAAATGTTTATGTTGGGCGACCAGAAGGTAAGGCCGTGATAGATGCCCGGCTCACCCCTCCTCAAAAACTCATGATATTTGGCCCTGGCCTCATCGGAGATGGCGTTGGCAACGTCAAGCATCAGCTCCTCATCCCAGCTGTTGGCGATGGTGATCGACTGCGGAAAGACGGTGGCATAGCCGGCACGGGCGACGCCGTGCAGAGCCTCGTTCCACCAGTTGTATTCAGGGATGCCGAGACGCGGGATGGCAGGAGCAGTATAGAGCAGCTGCCCTGCCTTCTCCTCAAGGGTCATGCGGCTGACAAGGTCATTGACACGATCCTCAAACGGGAGCTCCGTGTTGAGCCAGTCAGGGTGCTGTGCCTCAAGGCCCGTAAGAATACAGGCAAGGGAAAGAGCAAAGAACAGTTTTTTCATGCGACAATACAGATAGGTTTAAGGGTAAAGTTAGGATTTATTATATTTGAGGAAAGTCAGGCAAAAAAGAAATCTGTAACAAATCAATAATCATTCAAATGAGCAGCAGAAGAGAGTTTGTCAGAAAGAGCATGGCAGCCACTGCAGGCATGGCCAGCCTTGGTATAGTGCCCGGCGTTTACGGAATGAAGCCAGGAGCTGTGAGCCCGTCCGACAGGATCAGGATAGCCCTGATAGGAGGACGCAACATGGGATGGTCTAACCTTGAGACATTCCTGAAATTTCCGCAGGTGGAGTGTGTGTCGATCTGTGATATAGATGATGAGTGGCTTTACAAGAGAGCCTCTGACGTTGAGAAGATCGCCGGGAAAAAGCCCGGGCAGATGGTGAAGGACTGGCGAAAAGTGACAGATAACCGCGATGTTGATGCGGTGATTGTAGCAACCCCTGACCACTGGCACTGCCTGCAGGCAATTGCTGCTATGGAGGCCGGCAAGGATGTCTATTGCGAAAAACCGCTCGCCAACTCAATAGCCGAGTGTGATGCCATGGTGAAGGCAGCGAGAAAGCATGGCCGGGTTGTACAGACAGGTCAGTGGCAACGCAGTGACCCCCACTGGCAGGAGGCTGTTGCATTCATTCATTCCGGCAGGCTGGGCCGTATAAGGACCGTCAAGGTATGGGCATACATGATCTGGAAGAAGACTCTCCCGGTGCAGCCAGATGGTCCGGTGCCGGCGGGGGTAGACTATGAGATGTGGCTCGGCCCGGCCAGACACAGGCCCTTCAACCCGAACCGCTTCCACTATAATTTCAGGTACTTCTGGGACTATGCCG
>CALMRD010000090.1 GCA_937871625.1 uncultured Bacteroidales bacterium
GTCATCGCCGCCCTGCTGGCCGATGACACCGTGCTCAACCTGCCTCATTACAAGGGTAAGGGCAACGTGCCGAGAACACTCAAATGGACTGACATCGGACTCTATGTGGCTTACTTCCTCGCAGCCCTCGCTGTTATTGCGATATTCTATTCCGAGATATCGAAGTATTTTAAAAAGTAACTGAACGATCCGCCGCAGGGCGGAGGTAAATTTGCACCAAATGTCAAGAAGGTCTATACCGGAAATAAATACAGGCTCAATGGCCGACATTGCATTCCTCCTTCTTATTTTCTTCCTGGCTGCCACCACGATGGACTCAGATACGGGACTGATGCGTCAGCTGCCCGCTATCCCCGACCCCAACGTCCCGCAGGATATTAATAAGATCAATGACAGGAACATCCTCGAGGTGAAGGTCAATAAAGACAACCTGCTGCTGGTTGAAGGTCAGCTCACCGAGTTCAGCCAGCTGCGGGAGATAGCCCACGACTTCATCCTCAATGCCAATGATGAGCCCAACATGCCTGAAAAAGAGATCATCAATATCCCTTACTTCGGCGATGTGCCCGTCACCAAAGCGGTCATCTCCCTCCAGAATGACATCGGCACAAAATACGGCGTATACATCGCCGTGCAGAACGAGCTGATAGCGGCGCGGACGGAACTGCGCGACGAGCTGTCGCGAAGGGAGTTCGGAGTACCCTATGAACGACTGGATGAAGACCGGAAAGGATCCATCGACGACTATATCAAGGTGCCCATTTCCGAAGCTGAACCTAAAAGGATAGGAGAGTAATATGGCAAAGTTCGTCAAAACAGGAAAGAGAACGATCAAGGCCCTCAATACCTCGTCGCTTCCTGACATAGTCTTCATGATACTCTTCTTCTTCATGGCCGTAACCACCATGAGGGAGACCGACGTCATGGTCACGGTCAGGATCCCCGATGCCACGGAAGGCAAGGTCCTTGAGAAAAAATCGCTCGCCAGCTTCATCTACATCGGTGAACCCCTCGAAACCTTCCAGGTCATGTACGGTACCGAGCCCAAGATACAGCTCAATGACACATTCAAGGAGATTGATGACATACAGGATTTCATCGCCCAGGAACGCGAGCAGCTCAATGAGGCCGACAAGACCAAGATGCTGGTGGTGCTGAAGATCGACAGGGATACACGCATGGGTGTCGTCACCGACGTCAAACAGGCGCTCCGGCGTGCCAGCGCACTCAAAATAATGTACGCCAACACCAACGTTGAAAGGATAGTGCTGCAGTAATCATTGGAATCCATCCGCCGGGAAACCGCGCTCCGGATACAAAACAACTCCTGCACAAACAACAGGAATGACACAGAAAGCGACGCCCCAACAACCGGGGCGTCGCCTCGTTTTACAGAAAACATGCTGTTAAACCATTCCCGGGACCACATTATTAAGATACTTTAACCTGGCGGGGAAAATGTTTTACGGCTATTTTTGTATTTTAGCGCCCTGTTATTATTGTAACCAACTATTGTTGCCAGCATGAAGAGATTCCTCTTCCTGATTTTTCTTTTTTCCATGCTGCCTGCTGAATCTGCGGTCATCGCCTGCGACGCCCCGCAGGACAGCATCGGCAAACAGATACTCTATAACGGCAGGGTGTGGAGAAACCTCTACCAGCATATTGACGGAACACAGTTCCTGCTCTCACCCGATTTCCTCAACGGCTCGGTGACCATGAACGGCACGACCTTCAACAGCAGGGAGCTGATGCTTAAACTCGATCTTATAAATGATGAACTGCTGTTGCTGACCGACAAAGGCTCAACTCTTCAGCTCAACAAACAGATGGTCGACCGCTTTACCCTCAGCCATAACAAGCAGCAGCTGCTCTTCAGGAACCTGGAGGCCGACAGCCTCAGTGATCTGAAGGGATACGTGCATGTCATCCATGACGGTAAGACCGCACTGTACGTCAAATATAAAAAGGAGATAAGACTGAGAGATGGCCCTGGAGACAGGGACACCTTCATACAGACACAGAGAATATACCTGGTGAAGGATGGCATAGCCCACCAGGTAAGAAACAGGAAAAATATTGTCAGGCTTCTGAAAGACCGCAAGGCGGAGGTGAAGGATTTCATAAGGACCAGCCATGTCCGTTTCTCAGGCAGCAATCCCGGCAGCGTGGCCCCGCTCCTCAAATACTATGATAAACTGAAATGAACCGTCACCCTGCGTGAAAAGAGTAATCCTGATACTGACCCTCTGCCTGGTGTCGCTTCACGGCCTGACAGCCCAGGAGCGCATCATAATCGATTGGGATTATGAAGGGTCCTCATTCATGGAATTTGCAGCAAAGACCGAAAGCATCCATCCTTTCAAATTCTTTTTCAAGGAGGAGTGGGTCAGGGAGCTGCAGCTTGGCAACTACGGTGACAGCATTGCCCTTACCGACCTGCTTGACCGCCTCTTCTACGAAAAGGCCCTCTACTACTTCAGGGACAACTCCGGCAACTTCGTCATCACAAAAAATTTCACAGTCAGGGTCGCTGACAGCGGGCGGCCCGACAGCGGGAGCCTCATCCCTCCTTCCGTATATTATGAGACGCGCGACGCCGGGGAGCTGTCCGGAAACCTGTTCCGCGAGATCGGTAACCCGGCAGAGAGGAACAGGCCTGGCACGGTGGTCGTCTCAGGTTATATCACCGACAGTGACACCAGGGAACCGGTGGCAGGAGCCACGGTATATGTCAGGAAACTCTCCGCCGGCACCCTCTCAAATCAGTACGGGTTCTATTCTCTCACGCTGCCAAGAGGAATACATACCGTGCAGTTCTCCTTCGTAGGCATGAAAGAGACACTGGTCGATCTCAACCTTTACGGCGATGGTGAGATGAACCTCGAAATGAAAAGCACGCTTATCCCCCTGAAGGAAGCTGTCGTCTCCGCTGACAGGAGCGTTGCCCTCCAGAGGCCGGAGGTGGGCATGGAGAAGATGACCGTCGCAACCCTCAGGCTCACCCCTGCCAACATGGGTGAGGCCAACATCATCAACAGCTTCCTGATGATGCCCGGAGTACAGTCGGTTGGCGAGGGCTCGGCAGGGTTTAACGTCAGGGGTGGCTCCGCCGACCAGAACCTGATCCTTCTCTACGGCGCACCCCTCTACAACTCCTCTCACTTCTTCGGCTTCTTCTCCGCGGTCAACTCTGACGTCATAAAGGACGCCACCCTCTATAAGGGAGGTATCCCCGCCAGGTACGGCGGACGCACCTCATCGGTGCTTGACATAGGAGCACGCGACGGCGACAGGAACGCCTTTGCGGGCAACGCCGGGATAAGCCCGGTGACAACCCATCTCATGGTCGAGGGGCCGATAAAAAAGGATACCCTCTTCTATCTCCTTGCCGGGAGGACAACATATTCCAACTGGGTCTTCAAGGTCTTTGACAATGACTTCCTCAACAAGAGCAGGGCCTCATTCTATGACCTCAACGGCAGACTGAGCTATGACATAAACAGGAACAACAAGATAGACCTCTCAGCGTACTTCAGCAGCGACGCCTTCAGGTTCAACTCAGACACAACCTATCTCTACAAAAACAGCATCGTCTCCCTCAGGTGGAGACACTTCTTCAACAACAGGTTCTTCTCGGTCTTCAGCCTGAACAACAGCCGCTACAACTACGACATCTCCAGCGAGAGCCTCGTCACTGAAGCCTTCAGGCTGTCTCATATGATCAACAGCACGGGTGCAAAGGCCGACTTCAACGTTTACAGGGGACGCCATGAGATAAATTTCGGCCTTGACGCCGTTCTCTACACCGTCTCACCGGGTGATTATCAACCCACGGGTGATTCGTCGCTCATCGTCCCCTCTACCATCCAGAGGGAGAGAGCCCTGGAGGCATCACTCTACCTGGATGACAATTTCAAGCTGAACGATCACCTGTCGCTCACCGCCGGCATCAGGCTCTCATCATTCTTTGCCTTCGGCCCGCGCTCCGTCTATCTCTATGATCCCTCCTACTCAAAAGGGGTGTCAACCATCATTGACACCGTCAGCTACAGTCCCGGTGAGATCATCAGGGCCATGGGAGGTCCCGAGTATCGCCTGTCACTCAATTTCAGACCCACAGGATCGAGCTCATTCAAGCTCAACTATAACAAGACCAGGCAGTATCTGCATCTTCTCTCCAACACCGCCTCCATCTCGCCCACTGATATCTGGAAGCTGAGCGACTATCACCTCAGGCCCCAGGTCTGCGACCAGCTTGCTGCCGGTTACTATCAGATGATGTTCAAAGGCAAACTGGAAGCCTCCGTTGAGCTCTATTACAAGAAGCTACGCAACGCCGTTGAGTTCAAGGGGGGAACCCGGATAGTCATGGAAGATAATATAGAGCAGTTTCTCGTCGATACCCGGGGAAAGGCCTACGGGGCGGAGTTCATGATCAGGAAGGAGGAGGGAAGGTTCCTCTGGAGCGTGGGCTATACCTACGCCCGCACCTTCCTTCAGACAACAGGCAGGTACAGCGACGAGATCATCAACGGCGGCGAGTGGTTTCCCGCCAACTATGACAAGCCCCACGACCTTTCTGTGGCTTTCAACTACCTTGCCTCGCGCCGCATCAGCTTCTCTTCCAGCTTCGTATACAGCACCGGCAGGCCCATCACCTACCCCATCGCCAGCTACAACCTCGGCGATCTGTCCCTGATCCACTATTCTGACAGGAACAGGTACCGGATACCGGATTACATGAGGCTTGACCTCTCAGTGAAGGTTACAGGGAACCTAAGATCACGCAAGATCGCCCATCCATACTGGACCTTCTCGGTATATAACCTCCTCGGAAGAGAGAATGTCTACTCCGTCTATTTCAGGAATGAAAACAATATTATCACAGGATATAAACTCTCAGTCTTCGGCAGGGCCATCCCTTCCGTGACTTTCAGTTTTGACTTTTAAAACGATGAAATTAACTAACTGCCTGATCATACTATCACTCATGGCGCTGTCAGCCGGCTGCATCACCCAGTTCATCCCCGACACGGATGAGACCGAGGAGCTGCTGGTAGTTGAAGGGGTGATCACCGATGAGTCGGGTGTAAATAATACTGTCAGACTGTCAAAATCACAGCCCCTGGGCAGCTTCAACGCCTATGAGCCGGTGCCGGGCTGCCTGGTAAGGATAGAAGATGACCGGGGTAACATCTATACGATGCACGAAACCCTTCCGGGAACATACTCTACCTGGCCGTGGGAGTTCCAGGGTGAGGTTGGACGTATATACACACTGCACATCGATGCCGGCAACAACTTTGAGACACGTTACACATACGTGTCATTGCCGATGGAGATGAAGCCTGTGCCACCGATAGACACCATCTACTACGAGAAGCAGGTGATGCCTGGTAGTGAGGGCAGCTCACACCTTGAAGAGGCATGCCAGGTCTACCTCAACACCCTTGACCCTGAAGGATCATGCAAGTACTACAGGTGGGATTTCACGGAGACATGGGAGATTTATCTACCCTATGATGTAACCAACAACAGGTGCTGGATATCGGAAAAATCGAAGTCGATCAATATCAAAAGCACCTCTGCCCTTACACAGGACAGGATAGAGCAATTTCCCATCAATTTTATCACCAATGAGACCGACAGGCTGAACATAAAGTACAGCATGGAGGTAAACCAGTATTCTGTCAGCGAGGATGAGTTCGGTTACTGGAAGAGGCTGCAGAACATCTCCGAGGATGTCGGCGGACTTTATGACCTGATTCCTTCATCCATAACCGGCAACGTCTCCTGCGTGGAGGACCCGGCACAAAGGGTGCTGGGATATTTCAGCGTCTCGGCCAAATCATCGAAGAGGGTGTTCATCTCAGAAAACTTTGCGGGCATGCCGGATTACTATGCCAACTGTGCAACGGACACCATACCGGATGGCACAGCCATTGAAGGACTGGGCGAAACTGTATGGGTAATCATCGTCAGAGGATGGCCTTTCCCCCAGCCATGGTATAAGGTACTTACCAGAAACAAGGCATGTGCTGACTGTACCGTCAGGGGGACAAACATTGAACCCGTGTGGTGGAAGGATGATCAATACTAAGAGACGTGAAGCAGCTAAAGAGAACATATATCAGAATCCTTCTTCTTCCTGCCATAATACTGCTGGCACTCCCTCTCCATGGCCGCGGCGGTTTGAGTCCTGCCGGTGAGAAGATCTTCGTCCATACCGACAGGGAGATCTATATTGC
>CALMRD010000091.1 GCA_937871625.1 uncultured Bacteroidales bacterium
AGTAGCTTATGTAACTGCCCCTCACCTCCGTGCGCTGCCCGGGAGACTCACCGGGTACCATGTAGGAGACGGTGGCATAACGGTCAGCCATGGAGGGCGACGACAGGTTGATCTCATTGGGCAGCTCGAGGAACCTGAGTCCGTGTTGTATTGCCACAGACCTGTACTGGAACATGTAGTCAATGACACCTGTCTCTGCCAGCGCCACCAGGTCAACCTCCTTCGGCCTTATATACTCTGTATCCTTACCCAGCAGCGAGTCGGCCAGCCCGGGCCTGTCATAAAATTTCTCAGCCAGCCTGGCTGCGAAGAGGGTACGGTATCCGCACGGGTCAGCGTCAGGGTCACTCCGCCCGATAATGACATCATCCCTGAGGAGTATAGCGGGCCAGTTCTCTGCGCTGATGACGGAGGCATACGCAGATTCATCCCTGAAGGCTATCACCAGCTCGTTGGTGGCAAAGTGAATGTTCCACGAGGCATAACGGGGTATCAGCATCGAGCTGACGACATAGTGGTCGGCGGAGAGCATGATGTCACAGCTCCTCCCCAGCTCTGTTATCTTTCGTGCCGAATGGAGGCTGCCGGCCGCCTCGGAGAGAACCCTGACACCGCTGTTGCCCTCTTCAAAAGCCTTGCTGAGCTCTCTGACCGGCACCGAGAGGCTGCCGGCATGAAATATTGTAAGAGTCTGAACGCTGCTGCGGCCGCCGCAGCCTACGAGGACAATGAAAAGCGAAAGTGCAGTTAACTGTATGATCTTCATCGTGAACCGTTGATCTCGTTAATACGGTTGAAGAATACTTTGGCGATGCTCTTCATGGCAATATCGGTCTCATGGCGGAGGCTGTTGTAAGCTCTCACCAGCTGGCGTCCGTCAGCGGAGAGCAGGGTGCGGCCGCCGGAGGCTCCGCCGCGCCGCTTGTCGACCAGCCTGAAGCCCAGGTGCTGCTCCACATCGTGCAGTATGCCCCATGCCTTGCGGTAGCTCATCCCCTGGTTGCGTGCCGAGGCTGTCAGCGACCCTGTATTGTCAAGGTCAAGCAGCAGGGCAAAGCCCTCGCCGTCGAGGATCCTCTCTTTCTTCACAGTCTCGAGCCACATCTCGTAGCTGAGGAAGATGTCGTAATAGGGTTGCCCCTTATGTCCTGCCATAACCACGATTATTATATAGTGTCCGGCAAATGTACATCTTTTGCATAACGCTTCCAAACCCTGCGGGTTCAGTCTGCAGTCTGCAGTCTTCAGTCAGCAGTTACGACTGCCGACTGCCGATTGAAGACTGGCTACTCCCATTTTTATATATTTGCATCAGCAATCAGCATACCATGAAATACAACAAACCACTCCGCCGGCTGTTGCGTCTGATAAACCTTCAGAGCGATCTGGATGAGTATGAAAACATCCATGAGACCATTGAGAGGGAGCTCGTCTTCAAGGGCACCAATCTCTGGATCCTGGTCTTTGCCATACTGGTGGCCTCTGTGGGCCTCAACATGAACTCTACGGCAGTGATCATCGGCGCGATGCTCATCTCACCGCTGATGGGGCCTATCAACGGTATGGGATACAGCATCGCCACATATGATTTTCCACTCTTCCGGCAGGCGGTCAAGAACTACACTTTCGCCGTGGGTGCCAGTCTCATTGCTTCCACAGCCTATTTCGCCATCACACCGATCTCCACGGCACACTCGGAACTGCTGGCACGCACCAGCCCTACCATATATGACGTACTGATAGCCTTCTTCGGCGGCATGGCAGGCATTGTGGCCATCACCAGCAAGAAGAAAGGCAACGTTATCCCGGGTGTTGCCATCGCCACGGCCCTGATGCCTCCTCTCTGCACAGCAGGTTACGGACTGGCAACAGGACAGTTCATCTATTTTTTCGGAGCGCTCTACCTCTTCACCATCAACACCGTCTTCATTGCCATTTCGGCACTTATCATATCACAGATACTCAGGCTCCCCATCCGAAGCCTCGTCGATGAGGGACAGAAGAAAAGGATAAACCGGATGATCACCTTCGTTCTTACCCTGGTACTGATCCCGAGCATCTATTTCGGCTATAACCTGGTGCAGAAGGAGAACTTCCTGGAGAGTGCCGGGAAATACGTTGAGAGTATTAATGTTGTTGAGGGTAATTACCTGTTAAGAAATGATATCGATCCGAAGACAAGGACCATCAGGCTTGTTTACGGAGGCAGCTCGCTGACTGAAGATCAGAAGGAAGAGATCACGGCAAGGGCAGATGATTTCTCCCTTGAGGATGTGAACGTGGAGTTCCGGCAGGGCTTCTCTTACACTGATATAGCACTGAAGAACACTGAGGTGGAGACCCTCAAGGGAGAGATCAATCGTCTGAACCTGGTTATAAGGGAGAGAAATGCCACCCTGACCAGTATCGCCGAAAAGCAGGAGAGAGGGGGCCAGCTGCTATCAGAGCTGGCTATCCTCTATCCTCAGATCACTGGTGTCTCCTATTCCGAGACCCTGAGTTATGCGCAGGGGAAACAGTCTCCTGACACTCTTGCCATGGTGGTGCTGACCCTGGGCAAGAAGGGGCTGAGAGATCAGGAGAAGGAGCAGGTGCACAGGTGGCTCGTCACAAGGCTCGAAACCGACAGCATCAGGGTGGTGTTCGGGCAATGACCTCCGCTATCTTATTATCTTCGGTTGTGTCACCTGCTGTTGCTTTGCCGGCACAGTCATCTCCGGCTGCATCACGGGTCCACGGGGCATCTCAGACTGGCCGGGATTGAACTCTTGACCTATCCTCTCCACCACATTCGACGGCGAGGTGCATGATGCACATTCGTCGATGAAGCTGCTGTAGCCCAGATTCTTGTTTTTGTACACATAGGTCACCATCTCAAACGGGTGCTTGCGGTTCTTGTCCGGTATGAGGGCATCACCCGGCGACATGTAGCTGTACGCCGCACTCCACGGTCCTGTTGAGGCTATGGCAGCTCCAGGATGGCCCTCGAGAGGTGCCAGCGGGATGCTCTTGCTGAACCATACTTTAGCCCTCTTTGCTTCAGGGAACTCGGGCACAGGGTCAGCGGCGGTGAGTGAAGCATGGGGAGCATCGGCACCCTTCACCATCCTTACATTGCCAGTAGGGGCTGTCTCGCCGTGGATGGCACTGACCACCACGAAGCTGTTGTCAGCAGATGCCGTTTCAAGTCCCGGCCTGGAGGAGAATGAGAGACCCTCATGCTCAATGGCGGATACCAGCACTCCCTCCGTCTCTACCCACTCAGACTCGATGGTAAAGCCTTCAATCACGGCACGAGCCTTCACCTTCTGTCCGGGCTCAAAGGTCAGTCCGGTGACAGAGAAGGTGCCGAGGGGTGAGTTCACAGTCCCGCGGTTGGGCATTGCCTTGTCAGCAAGAGACTGTACCCTGGATGCCTGCGGTGCCGTGGTCTGCGCCCTGGCAGCCTGCGGAACAGTGGTCCGCGGGGCAGCGGCCTGTGCTGCGCCGGCGCGGGTGGCGGAGACCTGTGTTGAAGCACCCTGCGTCTTCGCTCCCTGCGGGGCGGTGCCCGGAGACCTGGA
>CALMRD010000092.1 GCA_937871625.1 uncultured Bacteroidales bacterium
GCCCTGGAGAAGGTTTCCCCGGCACTGCCATCTGATGTTTCCTCCAGCTGGCACTCTGCCTCCGAAGCCTGCGGGTGGGGCACCCCTGGTGCCGCCAACTCCGTGGCGGTACAGCCTGCGTATGCCGGGGGAGGCTTGATGCTCTCTTCGACCAGGGTATCACCTGACGGCGACGGCTTTGAGGAGGTGGTATCGGTCTCGGTCTGGCCCGGGGGAGATGACAACATCATATCAGTGACACTCTTCAACGACCGCGGGTATTGTGTCAGGCGACTGGCAGAGAGATTTTATGCTGGCGCCGGTGCAACCTTCATCTGGGATGGTACGAGTGACAACGGTGCACGGCTGCCTGCAGGGCTCTATATGATCATGGCAGAATCAGTAAGCTCAACGGGGGTATCGCACCGGTGGAAGAAGGTCTGTGCAGTACTGTACAGGTAACCCGTCAGAGGGCAGCTATCAGCTCCTTCATGATCCTGGTCATCTTCTCCTCGCTGTGCTCGGCAGCCTGCTGGACAGACTCATGTGTGGTATACTCAATCTTGCCTTCGACACCCAGGTCAGTGATGATGCTGACAGCAAAGACAGGTACATTCATGTGCCTGGCGGTGATCACCTCGGGCACCGTTGACATGCCCACGGCGTCGGCGCCGATGATCCTGAAGAACCTGTATTCTGCCGGGGTCTCGAAGGTGGGACCGGTGGTGGAGAGGTATACCCCTTTCGTTACAGGTATTCCCAGTCCTGCAGCTATTGCCTCGGCCTTTTCAATGAGCTGTCTGTCATAGGGAACGCTCATATCGGGGAAACGCGGCCCTATGCGGTCGTCATTTGGTCCTATCAGGGGATTGTCAACCAGGCATATATGATCATCAATGATCATGATGTCTCCTATACGGAACGATGGGTTGACGCCGCCGGCGGCATTGGAGAGGAAGAGGGCCCTGATGCCCAGCTCTTTCATCACCCTGATGGGGAAGGTCACCTGGTCGGAGCCGTAGCCCTCGTAATAGTGAAACCGGCCCTTCATGGCAACAACCTTTTTCCCTCCGAAATCGCCGTAGATCAGTTTCCCGGCATGACCCTTCACCGTTGAGACAGGGAAGTCGGGTATCCCGGAATAGGGAACTTCAATCTGATTGTCAATCTCAGTGGTGAGGCCGCCCAGGCCCGTGCCCAGCACTATACCTGCCTCAGGGTCAGTAAATCCTTTTGATCTCAGGAAATCAGCTGTCTTAATGATCTTTTCCAGCATATAGGTATATTTTGTTTAAAAAATCCTCCTCATTTTCAATGAATTGCACCTTAACCGGCAATACATGCGTTACCTCGGCGAGGTGAACTGCAATATTAGCTATTTCTTTTAACCTGACGGCATCCTTGGCCGTGGTGATGATAATTTTCCGGTCTCCTTTCATGGCATCGAAGGCTGATTTGATTGTCACGATGTCATTTTCAGTATACCTATGATGGTCAGGGAAGGAGAGTGGTATTACCCCTGTGCATAGCGAGGAGAGATAGCTTACCATCGGGGCAGGATTGGCTATTCCAGTCACCAGAAGCACCGAGGAGTCTGGCGTGATTGACTGCGGGGGAGTCTCCTGTAAAAGAGGCACCGGGTTGCCGTAGGCGAGTGTGGTGAAGTATATGCTTTTCCGCGCTCCGGCCTCCAGTTCTCTTTTCACGGCGTCCATCTCACTTGAGGGGGCTTCTGGTGGTACCTTGGTAACGATAATGATATCCGCTCTGGACATTCCCCTCAGGCTCTCACGCAGTCGTCCCAGCGGCAGCAGCCTGTCGTGTGTCATGAGCCTGTTCCAGTCTGTAAGGAGTATGTTCATCCCCGCTTTCACCGCCCGGTGCTGGAAGCCGTCGTCGAGTATGACAGCGCCTGTCGCCGGCTCCTGGTCCATGATCTTCTCTATGCCATGCACCCTGTTGCGGTCAACAAAGATGCGTGCCTGTGGCAGGCTCCTGGCCATCAGCAGCGGCTCGTCGCCTGCATCGGTTGTAATATCAGTGGGTGTCACCTCCCTGAAGCCACTGCTTTTACGGAGGTATCCGCGGCTCAGTACGGCCACCTGCACAACATGAGAGAGCCTCTCTGCCAGCCAGATGACATGGGGTGTCTTTCCTGTTCCGCCGACTGTGATATTGCCGATACAGATCACTGGCAGGTCGAAGCTGTGGCTCCTGAGTATGCCGCAGTCATACAGACTGTTCCTGACAGCCACGGCGGCACCGTAGAGCTGTGAGGAGAGCCACAGCAGTATCCTGCCCGGCATGATCATGCCTAGTAGATCTCGATGTAATATGGCAGCACGGCCTGCACGCCTGATGCTGACATTATCTCCTTAAGATCATGCCAGTACCTTGAGGCAGCACCGAGCTCCTGGCGGATCAATCTTGCCCTGAGGGTGCCGGTCATCTCCTTGAGCAGCCTGGTGTAGAGGTCGGAAGCCTCAGGCTTCTCGATGACGCGGTAGTTCTCCAGTCCTGCCAGCGACGCTGCTTCCCTGACGGCGTCGTTAAGGCCGCCGAAGGTGTCAACCAGTCCTATGCCGGCAGCGTCGGTGCCGCTCCAGACGTGTCCCTCCCCTATGCTGTCCACTGCTGTCTGTCTCATGCCCCTGCCCTCGGCCACAACGCCCGTGAAGGTTTGATAGGTACGCTCTACATTGGCCTGGAGGGCCTCTTTTTCAAAGGCACTGAGGGGACGTGTCAGCGAGGGTGCGTCGGAGTGTGCGTTGGTGCTGACCACTTCAGAGGTGATGCCCAGCTTTTTGTCGAGAAGTGTCTGTGCATTGGGGATAAGCCCGAAGACGCCTATGGATCCTGTAAGCGTCACCGGCGAGGCCATGATTTTATCAGCGGCGGCGGCTATGTAATATCCTCCGCTGGCGGCGTAGTTGCCCATTGATACCACCACCGGCTTGACGCTGGAGGTAAGCTCCACCTCGCGCCATATCATATCTGAGGCAATAGCGTTGCCGCCTCGAGAGTTAACCCTGAAAACGACGGCCTTTACGGTAGTGTCAAGCCGTAACTTGCGCATCTCGGCAGCATACCTGTTTCCGCCAATGCTGGTGTCGTCACCTTCCCCCATGACAATGTTTCCTTCAGCAAATAGCACGGCTATTTTGGACCGCCCTGTTTTGGAATCCTGTTTGACCGTCACCTTGGAGTACTTTGACATAGGCACATAGTTTATCTTCTTCCCCTCCTCAATGCCGGCAGCCACTCTTATGCTGTCTTCGAGCTGGTCGCGGTAGATGGTGCCGTCGATCATTCCTGCCGCGTCCATGCGTGCGACGTCATAGCCGGCAAGAGAGTCGGCCAGATGCATCACCCTTTCGGCAGGCACGCCGCGCGATTCAGCTATGACCTTTACAGCATGTTCCCATATTGATCCGATGTACTCCGAGATCTGGAAACGGTTTTCCTCGCTGAGACGGTCAAGCATATAGGGTTCAACGGCACCCTTGAACCTGCCATGCCTTATCACCTGCACCTCCACACCGAGCTTCTCCAGTGCCTCCCTGTAGAATGTAACCTCTGAGGCCAGTCCCTTGAAATCGAAGGCAGAGGAGGGATTAAGCCATATCCTGTCTGCAGCAGTGGAGATGAAGTAGCTCTCCTGCATCATGATATAGTCAGAGTAGGAATATACGAACTTACCGCTCTTTTTGAATTCCTGCAGGGCAGTGCGCAGCTCGTCTGCCGTCGCCCATCCGGAGGGCATGGTGCCGTTTTCTATCAGGATGCCGCTCACATCATCATCTTCGGCAGCCTTGTGCAGGTTCTTCAGCAGATCGTTCAGTCCGGGTGTTCCCGTAAGAGACATGGTAAACGGATCGAACATGGCCAGCGGGTTGGTGCCGGTGCGATCAGGTATCATGGCGCCGGTCTTGATCACCAGGACCGATTTTTCGGGTATGTCAACAGCTTTGGTGCCTGCGGCGGCTATACCTGAGATTACTGAGAGCATGATAACAAAGAAGAGTATGCTTGTTAATATCAGCCCGGCAATCACGGCGAGCAGCATTTTGAGGAAGGTTTTCATGTCGGTACGGTTTGTTTCGGTTGCCAAATTATAAAAAAAACAGGCATCTTTACGGCTCTAAAGCGCTTGAGATGAAATTATCAGCACTATCCAGGGTAACTGTAGGACTGGGGAGCAACATGGGCGACAGGCTTGCTGCCCTTGGTCGTGCCCTGGAACTTATCAGGGAGGAGGCCGGGGAGGTGACGGCTGTCTCGTCAGTATGGGAGACCGAGCCGTGGGGTTTTGAAGCCGATGAACAGTTCCTGAATATGGTTATCGTCATGGAGACCACGAGGGAGCCGTGGCAGCTGATACAGCTCTTCCGCTCCATCGAGGGACGTATGGGGCGCAGGCACAGCGGCAGGGGCAGCTATGAGTCGCGCATTATTGACATTGACATATTGTTATGGGAAGAGCGCATAATATCAATGCCGGGGCTGGAGGTGCCTCATCCCAGGCTTGCCGACAGGCGGTTTGTTCTGGAGCCCCTCTATGAGGTTGCCCCTGCTGCTGTTCATCCGGTCACAGGTCTCACCGTTGCGGAGATGCTTGAGATGTGCGACGACCGCTCGGATGTGAGGCTTGCCGGACAGCAGTTTTAGAGGGCCCCGTTATCAGCGAAGCTGTAGTACTCCCTGCCCGCAATGATTAGGTGATCCAGCAGCTGGATATCCATCAGGGCGCCTGCCTCTTTGATCTTCTGTGTTATACGTATGTCTGAATCGCTGGGGCTGTTGTTGCCCGAGGGATGGTTGTGGCAGATGACCAGTCCTGATGCCAGTGACTCTATCGCTTTTTTCATAACAATGCGCACGTCGGTTACGGTGCCGCTTACGCCTCCCTGGCTTATCTTCATCCGGCCGGTCACCCTGTTTGCCCTGTTAAGAAAGAGTATCCAGAACTCTTCGTGTGGCAGGTCTTCCATCAAGGGGCTGAAGATGTTGAAGACATCGGCCGAAGAGCGTATCTGCGGGTGTTCCGCCGCCTCGGCCAGCTTGCGGCGCCGTCCCAGTTCCAGGGCGGCGGCAACGGTCACGGCCCGGGCTTCACCCAGCCCTTTTATCTTACGTATCTCCCCGGCGCTGAGTCTTCCCAGGTCGCCCAGTGAGTTGCCGGCCAGGGCCAGCAGTTCGCGTGCCAGGTCCAGGGCTGAACGGTTCCTGGTGCCTGATCCTATGAGAATGGCTAACAGCTCAGCGTCGCTGAGACTTGAGGGGCCCTTGCTCCAGAGCCTTTCACGGGGCCTGTCCTCGACAGCCCAGTCTGTGATCTTTATTGACATGCAGCAAAACGTATTATCCCGCTGCAATATAAAAAAAAAGCCGTTGCCAGAAGGCAACGGCAATCACATATTTTCAACAGAAACCTACTTCAGGTTCTGTACATGTTTCGTTGCCGAGGACTTGAGGTTGGAAGCCTTGTTCTTGTGAATTACATTCTTCTTTGCCAGCTTGTCAAGCATGGCACTGAGCTCAGGTAGCATCTTGTCTGCCTCCGGCTTGTCGGTTGTTGCGCGCATCTTCTTGAGCGCGTTACGCATTGTGCGGGCATAGTACTTGTTTTCTTCCCTTCTTGCCTCAGCCTGTCTTGCGGCTTTCAGTGCCGACTTGTGATTAGCCATATTTTCAGTTTATGTTTTGTAGTCCATAGGGGAATCGAACCCCTGTTACCAGGATGAAAACCTGACGTC
>CALMRD010000093.1 GCA_937871625.1 uncultured Bacteroidales bacterium
AGGGAATACCTCCCAAGAGCGTTGCACTTATTCATTGTGTAGGCTCCAGGAATAAAAAGTACAATCCGTACTGCTCACGTGTCTGTTGTATGTATTCCCTGAAGTTCGCCCATCTTATTAAAGAAAAAGTACCTAATGTCAATGTCTATGAGTTTTATATTGATATGAGAGCTTTTGGAAAAGGGTATGAAGAATTTGCAGAGCGAATCAAACAGGAAGGGACATTTGTGGTAAGGGGTCATTCAGCTTCTGTTGCACTGAATAATGATCAGATGGTTGTACGCGGCGAAGATATCTTTAACGACAGGCTGGTCGAGTTTAATGTGGATATGGTGGTACTGGCAGTCGGACTTGTGCCCTCGCCGGGTACCGAGCAGATCAGCAGGATGCTGGGAGTCCAGAGAGATGACGATGGCTGGTTTTCGGAGCTCGATTATAATGGCAGCCCTACCGACACCGACAAGGGTGGTATTTATGTGGCCGGAATGTGCCAGGCCCCTAAGGATATTCCTGATACCGTTGCTCAGGCCTCGGCAGTGGCTGCGGGGGTGTTGGGCAGCCTTACAAGCGGTAGAGGAATTGGGCATATGAGCAGCCTTTCTCTCAGCGAAATCGAAAGCAGGGCAAAAAAAATTCATGCAATATAAATAGTTCATTATGGCAGTCAGAGTAAATCCAACTTTTATTGATGACCTGGACCGTTTTGGTGCCGAAGATGTACAGCTGTGTTATCAGTGCGGCGATTGTTCAACGGTATGTCCTCATGCTGATGACGTTTACAAATTTCCACGCAAGTCAATGCGACTATTGCAGATGGGACTGGAGCAGAAGCTTGAAACTACCCTGGAACCATGGCTTTGCTATTATTGTGGTCAGTGCTCTACTCAGTGCCCCAGGGAGGCAGATCCCGGCGAGACGATGATGAGTCTGCGGCGCTGGCTTATCTCCCGTTACGATTTTACCGGGATTGCCCGGAGGTTTTTTAAATCAAGATTAACGGAGGTGCTGACAATTATTATAGTGGCTATAATAACCGGAACATTCCTCCTGCTATATGGATTCTCAGGCGGCAATATAAATATCTATGACGGAGAGGGTGCATTTCTGCCAAGTCAGTTCATCCACAGATTTGACCTGACAATAGGAGCAATACTTTTAATATTCCTTTTGATCAATGCTGTCCGGATGTGGTATTTCGTAATGGTAAAAGGGACTCAATTTCCTGTTCCCTGGTGGTTTTATGTAACAGAATTTTATCAGCTGCCGTGGCATTTTTTCACCCAGAAACGCTATTCGGAGTGTGAAAAGAAACAAGAGCAT
>CALMRD010000094.1 GCA_937871625.1 uncultured Bacteroidales bacterium
AAGGAGTGAAAGGCTGTAGGGGCTTCCCCCATAGGAGATCATTTTAAGTGGTATCGTGTCGAGGGCTTCAAAAATCTCTGGTGCAGAGCCAGTCCGCTCAGTCCGGAAATCACCCACAATACAGATTATGGTCTGGTTCTGCTCAACCTCGACTGAACCAAGCTCCTTCAGATCGCGTGCTATCTCTGTAATGAACCGGGGATTGTCAATGGTGATCGAGACGGAAACCTCTGATGTGGTGACCATATCGATTGGAGTTTTATATGCTTCAAAAATGTCAAAAATCTTCCGTAGAAAACCATAAGCCATCAGCATCCTGTCTGATTTTATCCTGAGCACCGAAATGCCGTCTTTCGCGGCAACAGCCTTATAATCCTGAAGATTGGTGGCTGATGTTATAAGTGTGCCCTCATCCTGAGGATCCATTGTATTCTTAAGTCTTACCGGGATATTCTTTTCCCTTGCCGGATTAACGCTCGAGGGGTGAAGAATCTTGGCCCCGAAATAGGCTAGCTCAGCAGCTTCATCAAATGAAATCTCTCGTACAACCCGTGTGTTTTCAACAAACCTTGGATCATTATTATGAAATCCATTGATGTCGGTCCAGATCTGGATCTCCGATGCATTTACGGCAGCACCGATCAGGGATGCCGTAAAGTCGCTACCTCCCCGCCTCAGGTTGTCTATCTCCCCGTATGCATTCCTGCAGATAAAGCCCTGCGTAATTATTATATTCTCAGCAGAATGTTTATCAAATTCCCTCTTAAAATTCTCACCTATGTAAAAAGCATCAGGTTCTCCGTCCTTGTCAATTCGCATAAAGTTAAGTGCCGGAAGGAGGACCGATTTTATATTCCGCTCACGCAGCAGATTATGGAACAGGGCAGTGGATATCAATTCTCCCTGGGCAAGTATACACTTTTCCTGGAGCCTGGTGTTAGTGAAAGGGTTGGCTATAAAGTTAGCTGTATAGTCAAAATGTGAATCGATCATCTCATGTCCTTCCTTTTTATGAAGTTCTGACGAATAAAGATCTTCCACAACCTTATGGTAATATGATCTCAGGGCTTCATTTTTCAATGTTGCTTCATCAGTTTTGCCGGCATACAAAAGCTCGGATATTTCAACAAGGCTGTTGGTAGTGCCAGAGAGGGCTGACAGTACAACAATCACATCATCTTCACCGGAAATCAGAGGTATGATTGATCTCATCCTGTCGGGATTTCCAACTGAAGTACCGCCGAATTTCATTATTTTCATACTGGGACTATTAGATTCTATTTATACAAAAAAACCTGCTTCGTTTAGCAGGCCTGATTTTATCTCTTTATTTGGATGAACTGTTAAAAGACTATTCAGACCTCAGATAATGATGCCTGTTAAGTTTTATAAGTTTCTTTATTGTCATTTACCCTTTAAAATATCAGGGAGCAAAAATATACTTTTAAATAATACACGATTAAATATTAATAAATTTTTTCTTATTTTTGTGCCCGCTAATATTATGCCGCCCAGATGGCGAAATTGGTAGACGCGCTAGTTTCAGGGACTAGTGTCAGCAATGATGTGCAGGTTCGAGTCCTGTTCTGGGCACTAAAACGGCTCAACGGCTTAACGGTATTAAGGCGTTAAGGTAAAAAGCCGGAAAAAACATCGGGTTCATTTAATGAGCAGACTGATAATTAACTTAAAGCCGTTATGCATTAATGCCATAATACCTTTAAGCCTTACTTTTGCCCAGATGGTGAAATTGGTAGACACGCCAGCTTGAGGGGCTGGTGCCGGTTACGGTGTGCAAGTTCGAGTCTTGTTCTGGGCACTAAAACAAATGTGAGATCAAAATAAAAAGGGACATGTCATGGCATGTCCCTTTTTTATATCCCTCTTTCAGAGGGTTGGATCTACAACATCTATAAGCTCCATCCTGAGCGGTAATCGTAATGAAATTTGTCGTTGGCTTCAGGGAGATTGGTGATCTTTATATTAACAGGATCGTATTCCAGAGTTATGTTGGATCTCTGATGAAGCACTGCAATATTTGTAAGAAGCATTATTTCTGTAAGTTTTGCTGCTACTGAAAAATCATTGCACGATTTCTTGCCATTTTTGATAGCATCGATCCAGTCTTCAAAGATGTTGCCTGTTCTCGGCAGCCATGGATCTGGTCCTGTAAAGTCGCGGTTCCCAGGTATAAGCTGCGGCATGGCGCCGTGGCTTGCGTGAGTGATTATACCCTTGTCACCTAAATAAGTTGCATCCTGCATAGCCCTTCCGGCTTCAAGCTGCTCGGGGCGGGGAGGCCTTAAACCTCCGTCGCACCATGTCACCTTTACAGGGGGCATGTATCCACGCGACGGGAACTCATATGTAACAAGTTCACAAAGTGGCATATAGTCGGTACTATAGGGGGAACTGGTGGCCTGTATCTTTGTCGGCATT
>CALMRD010000095.1 GCA_937871625.1 uncultured Bacteroidales bacterium
CCACTGACCCGTGAGCGGAAAAATATTGAAGAACGGTAATGACCCTGCCGGCGCATCTGGCCGGCAAGCTGATACTCCAGCCACGGCTTACGCCATCGCAGGAGGTATAGCCCACGACCTGAATACTATACTCACGGCGATTTATGGCTATGGCGAGCTGGCACAGGAATCTGCCGGTGATGCTGCCGCAACGGAAAAATACCTGGAAAGGATCATCGGTGCCGCTGACAGGGCAAGGGCCCTGACAGCACAACTGATTGATCTCAGCCGGGGGGCACTGCAGCCACCTCAGCGGGTAAATGTCGGCGAAATACTTGCAGATACAGTCAGATTCCTCAGACCTACCGCTGATGAAAATATCACCATTACCGAAAAGATTACGGCACCGGAGCTGCACGTTGATGCCGTACCGGCACAGCTGTTCCGACTCTTCATTAACGTTGCGGCCAATGCACTGAAGGCCATGAAGGATAAGGGAGGCACACTTGTGATAACCCTTGAGGCCGTGAGTGATCTCAACGGCAGCGACAGGGAAGTGGCTGACACTGCCCTGGTGAGGTTTGCTGACAACGGCAGTGGCATGGACCGGGAGACAACAGAAAAACTCTTTGAACCCTTCTTCTCCACAGGTGCCGGGAAGGGTGGAACAGGACTCGGTATGACGGTAGTAAGCGCTATAATACGCGACCTGGGAGGAGCTGTCAGAATAAACAGCAAACCCGGCATCGGAACCGTCGTCGATCTGCTGATCCCACTATCCGGATTTGGCCCTGTTGACGAAAAGAGTTATCTTCGGACTACCGATAAATGAATCTTTCCAACAGCTTCTGATATGGCAGGTGTACTGATTGTTGAGGATGATGCTGATCTGCGCGAGATGCTCAGAGATGCCCTGGAAAAACGTAAGTTTACCGTCATTACCGCCGCCAACGGCAGAGAGGCAGTAGCCCGGTTCCGCCCCTCGGTCATAGATATGGTGGTCACTGACCTGCTTATGCCTGAAGAGGACGGGCTGATGGTGATCATGAAGATAAAAGAGCTGAAACCGTCGGTGAAAATGATAGCCATCAGCGGCGGTGGCAAGGCTGGCCCCGGGAGCTACCTTCTTATGGCCAGCACACTGGGAGCAGACCATGTCTTCTCCAAGCCTTTTCTGCCCTCTGAACTGGTGCAGAAGGTGAGAGAGATACTTGGTTAAACATTATTCCTTAATGATTGTTGAATGAATGAAATGAAACTGGCATGAGATGGAACTTAAAAAAAAGGCCTGATCCAATATTTTCCTGCCGGTGCCCTTCAGTTAACATTAATGTAGTACTTAAAACCAAAATCCATAAAACTTAAATAACATGTTGACAAAAAAAGTTGAAGATATCTGCAACAGGCAGATAGAAAGAGAAGGATACTCATCAAACCTTTACCTTGCCATGGCTTCGTGGGCAGAGAACAAGGGTATGGCAGGCATCGCAGGATGGCTGTACCAGCAGTCTGACGAAGAGCGGCAGCATATGCTCAAATTCATCAAATATGTTAATGAACGTGGCGGATGCGCCAGCATTCCGGCCTTCAAGCAGCCACCGGTGAAATACAAGGGGGTAAAGGAGATGTTCGGAGAGGTGCTTAAGCATGAACAGTACATCACCGCCAGCATCAATGAGGTGCTTGCCACGGCAATAGCCGAAAACGATTATGCCACAACCAACTGGATACAGTGGTTCGTAAAGGAACAGCTTGAGGAAGAGAGCAGTGTGCAGCTCATAATCGACAAGCTTGCAATGGCAGGTGAACACGGCCTCTACTTCCTCGACCGTGACATCATGAGAATGAGGGGTGAGAATTAACATCCTCCCTTTCGAAGCAGGACCAGAATTACAACTCAAGGCTGCTGCGGATTCGCAGCAGCCTTTTATATTATCAGTGAGCAGGTTAGTTTCAACATGAAATTCCGGTACCAGCCCGCCCTCATATACAATTGCCTCAAGCCCTGAACCGGAAAAAAGTATTAATTTTGCGAAAGTTTTTAAAAACAACGTAAATGAGCTTCGTCAACAAGATACTGTCATTCTTTCTGGGTAATAAAGAGGTTCGTGATCTTAAGGAGATCAATCCGTTCGTGGCAAAGATCGGCAAGGAAAGCGATCTGGTTGCTTCACTGTCGAATGACGCCCTCCGCGATAAAACAGCAGTACTGAAAAAGGAGATCAGGGAACATATTGCCGACGAAGAGAAGCAGGTCAGCGATATCAGGGCATCGGCAGAGAAGGAGGAGGATGTAAACCGGAAGGAAGAGCTCTACAACCAGATAGATAAGCTGGACAAGCTCATACTTGAGAAGATAGAGGAGAAGCTTGACGAGCTGCTGCCCCTGGCATTTGCCATCGTCAAGGAGACAGCAAAAAGGTTCAAGGAGAATGAGGTGCTGGAAGTAACTGCCAGGGACTGGGACCGTGATCTTGCTGCAACCAGGCCCTCAATAACCGTCAGGGGCGATAAGGCATACTGGAACAACCGCTGGATGGCCGGTGGAAACGAGATCCTATGGGATATGGTCCATTATGATGTGCAGCTCATTGGCGGAGTGGCTCTCCATAAGGGCAAGATTGCCGAGATGGCTACCGGTGAGGGAAAGACTCTGGTTGCTACCCTGCCGGTATTCCTCAATGCCCTGGCAGGCCGTGGCGTTCATATCGTCACGGTGAACGACTATCTCTCAAAACGCGACTCCGAATGGATGGGACCGCTTTATGAGTTCCACGGACTTACGGTCGACTGCATTGACAAGCATGAGCCTAACTCACCGGCACGGCGCAAAGCCTACAACTCTGACATCACCTTCGGTACCAACAACGAATTCGGCTTTGACTACCTGCGTGACAACATGGCTATCAACCCTGAAGACCTTGTGCAGAGAAAACATCACTACGCCATCGTCGACGAGGTTGACTCAGTTCTCATAGACGATGCCAGGACCCCGCTTATTATTTCCGGGCCCACGGCCAAGAGCGACAATCTTCAGTTTGATGAGTTCAAGCATAAGGTCGAAAAACTGGTCAGTGCTCAGAGAAGACTCGTCACACAGCTGCTGGCTGACGCCAAGAAGCTTATCAATGATGGCGACAATGAGAAGGGAGGACTGCTGCTGCTCAGAGCATACAAGGGACTGCCGAAAAACAGCGCGCTGATAAAATACCTCAGTGAAGAGGGGGTGAGAACACTGCTCCAGAAGACGGAGAACTTCTATATGCAGAACAACTCCAAGGAGATGCCTAAAGTCACCGAAGAGCTCTTTTTCGTGATCGATGAAAAGGCAAATTCAATTGAACTTACGGAAAAGGGGCATGACCTGATATCTACATCGGTTGAAGACGCCAGCTTCTTCGTCCTGCCTGATGTCGGCTCCATGGTTGCGGAGATAGAGAAAACCGTCAAGGATGACATGGAGAGAATGCGAGCCAAGGATGAACTGCTGAAGGATTTCGCTGTCAAGTCGGAACGCGTCCACACCATGACCCAGCTCATGAAGGCATACACTCTCTTTGAGAAGGATGTCGAATATGTAGTCATGGATAACAAGGTGAAGATCGTTGATGAACAGACCGGACGCATACTGGAGGGCAGAAGATATTCCGACGGACTTCACCAGGCCATTGAGGCTAAAGAGAATGTCAAGGTTGAAGCCTCCACCCAGACATATGCCACCATCACCCTCCAGAACTACTTCAGGATGTACCACAAGCTGGCCGGCATGACCGGCACGGCCATCACCGAGGCAGGAGAGTTCTGGAACATATATAAGCTTGACGTTGTGGTCATTCCCACCAATGTGGCGGTGATAAGGAATGACCATGAAGACCTGGTATACAAAACCAAACGGGAGAAATACAATGCCGTTATTGATGAGATAGTCAATCTGAACAGGCAGGGAAGACCTGTGCTGGTGGGAACCACCTCCGTCGAGATCTCGGAGCTGCTCAGCCGTATGCTCAAAATGAAGGGACTGAAACATAACGTGCTCAATGCCAAACTCCACCAGCGAGAGGCAGATATAGTCCTGGAGGCCGGAAAGACAGGCACCATTACAATAGCAACCAACATGGCCGGCCGCGGTACTGACATCAAGCTGACGCCTGAAGTGAAGAAGGCCGGCGGACTCGCTATCATAGGTACGGAGCGGCACGAATCGCGCCGCGTCGACAGGCAGCTGAGAGGACGTGCCGGACGCCAGGGAGACCCGGGGTCATCACAGTTCTTCGTCTCACTCGAGGATGACCTGATGCGCCTGTTCGGTTCGGAGAGGATATCCGGTATCATGGACAGACTGGGACTGAAGGAGGGGGAGATGATACAACACCCGATGATCACCAAGTCCATTGAAAGAGCCCAGAAGAAGGTGGAGGAGAATAACTTCGGCATCAGAAAGAGACTGCTGGAATATGACGATGTCATGAACTCACAGAGAGAGGTGATATACAGCAAGAGACGTCATGCACTCCTCGGTGAGAGACTCGGTGTCGATATTGCCAATATGATGTATGACGTCACCGAACAGATAGTCAACACCAGCAAAGATGGTTCCGACTTCGAAGAGTTCCAGTTCTCGCTCATAAGATCTCTGTCAGTAGACTCACCGGTGGAGAAGGGTGATTTCAACAAAAACAGCACTCAGGAGATAACAGATGTCGTCTATGACAAGGTGCTGGATGCCTATCGCCGTAAGGGCGAGGTGATCGCTTCCACCGCACTTCCTATCCTGAAAGATGTATATGAAAGAATGTCAGCTACATATGAGAATGTAGTTGTACCTATCACCGACGGAGCAAGGACCTATAATGTCATTACCAACCTGAAAGGTGCCGTGGAGACCGGAGGTAAAGAACTGCTCCGCTCATTTGAGAAGACCTCGGTCCTGGCCACCATAGATGAGGCATGGAAGGAACACCTCAGGGAGATGGATGACCTTAAACAGTCGGTGCAGAATGCTACCTACGAACAGAAGGATCCCCTCCTGATATACAAGTTTGAATCGTTCGAGCTCTTTAAGACAATGATAAACAAGGTCAACCAGGATGTGGTAAGCCTGCTTATGAAGGGTACCATTCCAGTGGCTGCACCTGATAATGTGAGAGAGGCACAGCGCCGCAGACAGGCAGACATGAGCAGGCTGAAGACGCAGAAAAGCGACTTTGACAGCTACGGCAGCCGCGGCGGCGATGCACCCGAGAAGAGACAGCAGCAGATGGCCCCGGTGAGGGTCGATAAGAAGGTGGGGAGAAACGACCCATGTCCCTGCGGCAGCGGCAAGAAGTACAAGCATTGCCACGGCCGGAATCTTGGCGATTCTGCCGGTGCCTGATTATTATCCAAAGTTAGATTGACTGTCAGGCCCTCGTCTCCGGAGTACTGATCATTGCAAGGTAAAGCATCGCCTGCTCAATGAAAGAGGCTGTGCTGAACGGACCGGGTGTCCTGATCATCAGATCGTAAGGCGACTTCTCAGGTGCAGTTGCCATGTCAGGACCAACCTTCATGGGCGATGCGGAGAGAAAGACAACAGCAGTAAGCGGAAAGAGGGAGCCGGGATTGATGTCAATGACCAGATCGAAGTCTGAACTTATGAATTTCCTGGCGTCATCCGAGGTGGGTATGAAGGCCCAGTTGAGATCACCCCGCTTCAGGAACTTCATGTATGTCAGGCCTGTAAGCCTGTCAGGAACGGTTTTGCCGGGTATCCATGCCAGCACCTCAACGCTTTTACCGGCCTGGGTAAGCTTCCTGTTCAATGCAGCAAGGTGCTGAAAATCATTTTCTGATGAGGCATCCCAGAGTATGCCTACCCTTTTTACCCTCTCCAGGTCAAACTCCTGCCTGATCCTCCTGAAGGGTGATCTGCGCCTCCGGATGATCTGCCTGCCGGCTTTCAGTCTGAGATTGCCTAGAATTTCCATCGTTATGCAAACCTATATCTTTTTTGGCTTAAACCGCATCAGGTTACTACTATTCTTTAATCATTTTTACGAACTCATCCTCACTTACCATGCGTACGCCAAGGGCATTGGCCTTTGCACGCTTCGAAGGCCCCATATCATTGCCGGCAATAATGAAAGAGGTGTTTCCTGAGACTGAGGAGCTGATCCTGCCGCCGGCAGCCTCGACAGCCTCCTTAAGCTGGTCTCTGGTGAAGTTACTGAAGGTGCCGCTTATCACCACCGACTTACCTTTAAGTGGTCCGTCGGCAGCCTTTTCCTGTATCATGCCGCCGAAGGTCATCCCGGCGGCTTTCAGACGTCTGACTGTTTCAATGTTCTCCGGGTCGGCAAAATACTCCCTGACACTGACACTTATGCGCGGCCCTATCTCAGGCAGTGCCGTCAGTTCCTCATCTGTGGCCTTCATCAGCGAATCAATATCAGGGAAACCGGCAGCGAGGGTCCTGGCGACTGTCTCACCCACATGCCTGATGCCCAGAGCAAAGAGTTTCCTGGGCCAGGGTGCGGTGAGCGATGTGTTAAGCTCTGAGAGTATGTTGGAGGCTGACTTGTCACCCATTCTCTCAAGTACGGCCAGCTGCTCATGCTTCAGGTCATACAGGTCTGCCATGTTACGCACCAGCCCGCTCCTGTAAAGGAGCTCCACGGTCTCTTCTCCCAGTCCTTCAATATCCATTGCCCTGCGGGATACAAAGTGAATTATGCGCCCCGTGATCTGTGGCGGACAGTGGAGATAGTTGGGACAATAGTGATTTGCCTCACCCGCATTGCGCACCAGGGGCGTACCACATTCGGGACAAAGCTGCGGGAATGTCACTGCCTCCGCACCGGCAAGACGGCTCCCGGTATCTGCTGCTATAATCTTGGGAATAATCTCACCACCCTTCTCCACTGTAACGGCATCTCCGTAATGGAGGCCCAGCAATCCAATCTGATCACTGTTGTGAAGTGAGGCACGCTTCACCGTGGTGCCTGCCAGCAGCACAGGCTCCAGATTGGCTACCGGAGTGACATTACCTGTCCTGCCTACCTGAAAGTCGACTGACAGCAGCCTGGTGACCGCCTGCTCAGCCGCATACTTATATGCTATAGCCCAACGCGGCGATTTGGCGGTGGTACCCAATATTCGCTGGGCCTCCAGAGAGTTCACCTTTATCACCACACCGTCAGTGTCGTATGGCAGCTTTTTCCGTTCATCCTCCCACTGCCTGAGGAACTCCGTCACCTCCTCCATGCTGTTGCAGAGTTGTATTATGTCAGGAGTGCGGAAACCCCATGAGCGGGCTGCCATTATGTTGTCGAAATGGTTGTCCGCAGGAAGTTTGTTGCCCAGAAGATAGTATAGAAAACATTCAAGGGGACGCGAGGCTACGATCCGGGGATCGAGCAGCTTGAGAGTGCCTGCGGCTGCATTGCGGGGGTTGGCAAAGAGTGGCTCGCCGAGAGCCAGGCGCGCAGCATTCATCTCCTCAAAACCCCTGCGCGGTAGATATATCTCACCCCTGACGGCAAAGGAGTCAGGAATACCCTTTGCAGAGACCCTGACCGGTATGCTCCTGATAGTACGGACATTGACTGTGACATCATCACCCACCGTGCCGTCACCCCTGGTGACTGCCCGTGCCAGCAGACCATCCTCATAGGTGAGACTTATGGATACACCGTCATACTTTAGCTCACATACATACTGAGGCTCATATCCCAGCGTGCGGCTGACCCGCGCCCCGAATTCCGTTACCTCCCCAATACTGTAGGTGTTGCCCAGTGAAAGCATGGGCCAGGTATGCTCTGCCGGAAGGAACGCTGCGGTGAGATCACTGCCTACCCTCATCGTGGGTGAGTCCTGCGTCACCAGCCCGGGAAACTTCTTTTCCAGTGCCTGTAATTCGTTAAGCAGCAGATCAAATTCAAAGTCGGTAATAACTGGTTGATTAAGAACATAATACCTGTGGTTATGTTCATCTATTGTTTTCCTGAGCTCCTCGGCTCTTTTCCTTGCATCGGCAAGCTTCATAGTTGGCATGCTACGGTAAATAATAATCTGTCAGCTCCATACGCCCGGAATAACGGTTCCGCAACCGCACCTGCCGTTTCTGATCTCATCAGTGACTATCCTGAAGCCACTCCTGTCAATCAACTTCTTACCGCAGGAAGGACAGATAGTATCATCATGACCTGAGCCCGGCACATTGCCCATGTAGACGAACTTAATACCTTCATCATGTGCAATCTTCACGGCAGTCTCCAGTATCTTTAGCGGGGTGGGAGGCAGGTGCTCGAGCTTGTACTGTGGATGAAAACGGCTGAAATGAAGCGGGGTGTCTGAGAAACCGTTGCCGGAGAGCCACCTGCACATCTCCCTGATCTCATCCGGCTTGTCGGTCCAGCCCGGAACAACAAGGTTCGTGATCTCAAGCCATACGCCCTCATCACGGTATACCCTGAGGGCATCAAGGACTGGCTGGAGCCTGCCCCCCGTAAGCTTCAGATAGGTGCTGTCACTGAATGACTTCAGGTCGATGTTTGCGCCGTCGATATATCTGCACAGATCCCTGAGAGGTTCCTTGTTGATATAACCGTTTGACACCATGATATTCCTGAGTCCTTTTTCGTGCGCCACCCTGGAGGTCTCATAGACATACTCATAGAATGTCACCGGTTCGGAGTAGGTGTAGGCTATACTTCCGGATCCCCCGGCAAGGGCCCGTGCAACTACATCATCCGGCGGCATGTCGTAGTTCTTTGTCTTGTCGGGTGAAGTTTGCGAGATGGTCCAGTTCTGACAATTCAGGCACGCAAAGTTACATCCGGCAGTAGCTATGGAAAAGACAGATGTGCCAGGCAGAAAGTGGTATAGCGGCTTCTTCTCCATTGGATCTATATTTGCTGCACAGGGATTCCCGAACGCCATGGTGTACAGCTTTGACCTCCTTGCCACCCTGTTGTGGCAATCGCTCACCTCGCCATCCTTAAGGGTGCACTCGTTGGGGCATATCATGCAGACGACCCCGCGTGCACTCTGCTGCTGGTGCATGGCCAGCCTCTCATGTGAAGCCGTAACGCTTGCCTGCAGCGGAACAGGCGTTATCAGCCCCGCTGCAACGGCGAGTGAACCCCTGCGGGCAAAGACCCTCCTCGATATCTTCTTTCCTTTTGCGGTTTCTGACATCAGCATATCAGTTACGGGTCATAAAACTAATGCTTAATCACCACTGATGCAACAGTCCCGGACACTAAAATAAGAGCCGCGAGGACGAAACATGCACCGGCAACACCGGCAAGAGGTACAATGAGTGTGGCAACAGTGAGATAACCC